>VBGU01000094.1 GCA_005881085.1 Chloroflexota bacterium
TGTCCAACGAGGAGCGCACCGCCTGAGAAGACGTACTGCGGATCGTCGGAACGACGCAGGTCGGCGACGAGATAGGCGACGTGCTCGGGAGTGTGCCCGGGCGTCGCGACGCACCGGACCACAAGGTCGCCGACGTTGATGACGTCCCCATCCGGGTGCGACGCATGCGGATACGCGAGCGCGGCATCCCTGCCGGCGTGCACTGTGATCGGACGAAGCTCCGCGAGGGCGCGCGAGCCCGAGACGTAGTCGTTGTGAACGTGCGTCTCGAACGAGTCCGTGACGAGCACGCCGAGGCGCGCGGCCGCCCCGAGATACGTGTCGATGTTCCGGTCCGGGTCGACGAGAAAGGCGACGCCGGCGTCGGGGTCCGCGACCAGATAGCTCGCGTGCCCGAGGCCGGCGTCGAAGAACTGCTCGATCAGCAACTCGCGCGCACTCTAGCGCGGGTCCTACTACGGTCGCGGTTGCTGGCGGACCGCCTTGGATTCCTGCTGCAGCACTTCTTCGCCCGGACCCGGCTCGCTGTCGTGCGGTGCGATCACCGGGGGTATGCGTTCGTCGACGCTCTTGCTCTTCAGCTCAGCTTCTTCGAGTGAGTCTTCGGGGCGTGGCTTGTCTTTATTCATGCCTGCCGAAGCGGCAAGCCCCGTGCCGTACGCGTCTCAGACGCCGATGCCCGCAAATCCGAGCGCATGCGGGAGCAGCGAGCCGAAGATCCAGCCTCCCGCCGACGCGGCAAGGACGAGAGCGACGATCTCGAGCCCGGAGCGCACCGGATTGCGATTGGTGAGCCGCGACTTCGCCACGCCGAGAAAGAACATGACGACGACCGAGACAGCGATCGCCGTGACGAGCGCCACCGGGACCGGCAGGAAGAAAAACGGGGCGAGCGGCACGAGCGCGGCTACCGCGAACGCGGCCGAGAGGATGAGCGCCCCCTGGATCGGGCTCCCGACCTCGTCGACGGTGAGTCCGAGCTCTTTCTCCACCATGGTCTTGAGAAGGACGTTGGAAGAACGCGCGAGCTCCGCCGCGGCGTGCTTGGCCGAAGCCTCCGGCAGCCCTTCCCGCTCGAGCATGTAGGCGACTTCGGCTTCGGACTCGTGCGGTCGCTCCTCGACCTCGAGGCGCTCCTTCTCGATCTGCGCGAGGAAGATCTCGCGTTGGCTCTTCGAGCTCATGTATTCGCCCGCGCCCATCGAGATGACCTCGGCGATCGCGGCGGCGATCCCGGCCACGAGGACCGCGTACTGGTTGCTGGTGGCGGTGGCGACGGTGATCACGACGGTGAGGATGCTCGTCACGCCGTCCTGCGCGCCGAAGATCGCTTCGCGGACTTCGCTCAGCAGGTCGGCTTCGCGTCGCTCCTCGCGCAGGTGGTCCTCCAACCACGGCTTGCTGAGGTATTCGGGGGCCTCCGTGGCTCGGTCGGCCATCGTCAGGAGCCTACCTCCGGCGCTGGCGCTGCGTGCCCCTGCTCTTCAGGCGGCCGTAGCCCGCGGAACGAAAGGAAGATGAGAAGGTCGTAGACGACTTTGAGGCCGCCCGCGATGAAGAATGGGAGGCTGAGCGCGGCAACGCTGAACGCCCATCCAGTGACTGCTGGCGCGAACGCCGAAGCCGTGCTGCGCGCGACGTTGGTAAGGCCGGCTGTGGCGGTGCGCTCGTCGGGATCGACGACGGCCATCGTGTACGACTGTCGCGTGGGGACGTCCATCTGCGAGATGCTCATCCGCGCGAGGAACATGGCGGCGGCGAGCGCACCCGTCGGCATGACCGGGACGAGGACGAGCAGAACGCTCGACGGCAAATGCGTGAAGACCATCGTGTTGATGAGACCGATGCGACTCGCGAGCCATCCCGCAGCCAGAAGCGACACGCCCGAGAGAACGTTCACGAAGAAGAACAGGATGGCAAGCTGGCCCGGATCGAATCCCCACCGGATAAAGAACCAGTAGGCAACGAGCGACTGCACGACGAGCCCGCCGGCAAACGCGTCGACTCCGAAGAGGGCACCGAGCTTCGCGACAGTCCCGGCGGAGCGATGAACACCGAAAAAACGCCGCTGGCCTTCGACCCGCGCGGCTTCCACCTTGTCCGAGAGACTCAGGAAGATCACGAGGTTGAGGAGACCGACGACGGCGTAGAGAAGAAAGAGGGGACGGTACGCGTCCGCGCCGGCAAGGCCGAGCGCCGCGAAGGCGGCGACCACCCCCGCGAAAAGGGAGCCCACGGCCTGGGCGATGTTCGCGACGAAGGCGTAGATGGAGAAAAGCCACGTCCGGCGCTCGGGCGGCGCGGTCTGCGGGAGGATCGCCTGCTCGACGGTGAGGAATGCGCCCACCTCTGAGCTGGTCGCCGAGATCGTCCCGGTGAACGCGCCCAGCAGGAGGACAGGAAAGCTCGAGCCGAGGGCAAAGAGAAGGCCACCGGCGATCATGAGCACCGCCATCGTCGCGACCGTGCGCCGCCGTCCGTAGCGATCGGCGGCGAGCGCCCATAGGACCGTCATCAGCGCCGATCCAAAGATCGCGGCGGAAAGCACGAGGCCGACCTGGATCGTGTCCAGGCCGAGCCGTGCGAGGTAGATCGCTATGACGACCGTGAGATAGCCGTATGCGAACGTCCGCAGAATGCGCGTGACCAGAAGCTTCTTGCCGTCGGTCGAAAGCCACGCCAGCGGGGGCTGGGGGGCGCGGGGGGAGGGGCCCCCGGCGCGCAGCGCCCCCAACTCAGATCACGCGCCCCGGCCCGCCACCCTTGGCGACCAGGGGAAGACCGGCGCGCGACCAGGCGGTCACACCGCCGTCAAGGTTCTCGGCCTTGAACCCGCTCATGCGGAGACCATCAGCGGCGCGATCGCTCCGCGAGCCGCTGCGGCACACCGCCACGACCACCTGCGCCTTCGGTACCTCCGCCAGGCGCGGCCCGAGCTCGCCGAGTGGGATGTGCTGGGCGCCCTCGATGTGCCCGGCATCCCACTCGTCCTGCTCGCGGACGTCGAGGAGATGCAGTTCGGAACGCCGCTTGCTGACGTCCTGTGGCAGCACATCCCAATTCTCGCGCACGGAGGGGACATGGACCCAAATGCGATACGCGAGCGACTCGAGCGCGAACGTGCCGACATCGCATCGACGGTAGAACGCATCAAGGAGCGCCTCGCTGTCGCCCAGATCGATAGCGGTGGAGACGTCGCCCTCGCCGACCAGCACCCTGCGGACCTCGCGAGCGAAACCGAATCGCGCGAGCTCGACCTCGCGCGACAGACGATGTTCGAAGCCAGGATCGGCCTCATCGACGAGGCGCTTCGGCGCCTCGAGCGCGGCGCATACGGTCGGTGCGTCATCTGCGGAAAAGAGATACCGGCCGAGCGGCTCGACCTCGTGCCGGAAACGCCGTTCTGCATCGAGGACGCGGAGCGCGAGCAGCAAAGCTCAACCCGCTAGCTCTTTGGGCACAATGGCCGGGTGAGGCCGCCATACCCACTCGAGATCCCGCCGCTTCTTCCCCTATTCCTCAATAAGAGGCGCGCGAAGATGACCTTTCCACTGCAGAAGACCGAGGAGCTCGGTCTCGATCGACCAACGTTCATCTGGACCATCAACCTCTCCTATCGGGGTGATCGCGGCGCCGGCCCCGAACCCGGCGACCTAACGAGCGCGTACGGCACGATCCCGGGACGCTGGCTTCCGATGGCGGCGGCCGCGCGTGGCGCGGGCCTCGCCGAAGAGCGGGACGGTCGGTGGTACCTGACCGAGAAGGGCCGAGGGCTCGCCGCCGCGATGCACGAGGCAGCGCGCGCGCATTACGCGTCGCTCACGCCAATCCCGAAGGAAGAGCTCGCAGATCTCGCGCGCCTTCTCGATCGCGCGTTCTTCGCCGTCGCCAAGACGATCGAACCCGGGAAGCGCCGGCACACCCCCTTCGCGTTCGGCTATCGCGTCGACGACCCACCAGCGGGTTCGTTCGCGCAGCTCGACGCCGCGGTGTACGGGCTGTGGCAGGTGCGTGACGACTGCCACATGGCCGCGTGGGGGGCCTCGGGCCTGGGCGGACCGGACGTCGAGGTGCTCACGCGGACGTGGCGCGAGGAAGCGGCAGACGATGCCGCGCTGGCGGACCTTCTCACGCACCAGCGCCCCGAGGACGTGAGCGCGGCCGTAGCGCGGCTGCGCAAGGACGGCTTGGTCGAACCGGACGCTCTCAAAGCGACCGCCAAGGGCGCGATGGCCCGGCAGAAGATCGAAGACGAGACCGATCGGCTCTTTTTCACACCCTGGCCGGACGATGTCGGGGCCAGGGGCGCGTGGATCGCCGAGAAGCTGATTCAGGCCAATACAGCGCTCGGGTAGGTGTCTGGCGAGCTTTTTCTGCGGGCTGGCGCTCGCCGTCGCACAAATGGCACGGCTTTTGCCGTCTTTCGTTACACATGCTCGATCAGGAAACCGCGCCGTCCTCGCGGCGCGATGCCTTGGGCGGCCGGATCCTCGTCGTCGACGACGATCGAGACGTCGCTCGGCTGGTCAGCACCGTCCTCGAGGAGGCCGGACACGAGGTCAAAGCGATCACCGACGCGCGCCAGGCGATGGATACCTTCCACGAGTTCCACCCCGACCTCGTGACACTCGACGTCCTCATGCCCGCGGTGGACGGCATCAGCCTGTGTCTCCAGCTCCGCCGCAACTCGGATGTACCGGTCCTCTTCCTCTCAGCGAAGGACGACCCGCCGGATCGCGTGGTCGGCCTGCGCATCGGCGCCGACGACTACCTCGGCAAGCCGTTCGACAATGATGAGCTCGCCGCGCGCGTGGAAGCACTGCTTCGCCGCGACCGCGTGCACAACGATCACTCGAAGGATCGGCAGCTGCGCTACGGACGCTTCATCGTCGATCTCGCCAGCATGCAGGCGATCGCCGGCGACAAGCAGCTCCCGCTGACACCGACGGAGTTCAAGCTCCTGCGCACACTTGCCGGCGAGCCGGGTCGCGTGTTCACCCGCGATGATCTTCTCGTCGGCGTCTGGAGCTACGAGCCCGGAAGCGACACCCGTCTGGTCGACGTCCACGTCGGGCGCCTGCGCAAGAAGCTCGAGCAGGCGGAGGTCAGCGAGGTGTTGATCGAGACGGCGCGGGGGTTCGGGTATCGGCTGATCGAGCGCTCGAACTAGTCTCGCGACGCGTTCGAACGGCAGCGGCGAGCTCCCTCAGCACGGCGACCGTCGAATCCCACCCGATGCACGCGTCGGTGATGCTCTGCCCGTAAACAAGCGGCGAGGCGTCGGCGTCCTGCCGTCCCTCGACGATGAAACTCTCCGCCATTACCCCGACGATCCCGCGCTCTCCCGCCGCGATCTGCGCGGCGACGTCATTCGCGACCGCTGGCTGGCGCGCGTGATCGCGGAGGCTGTTGCCATGCGAGAGATCGATGACGAGGTGCGCGGGCAGCGAGGCTGACGCCAGAGCGGAGATCGTGCGGCGCACGCTCGCGGAATCGTAGTTGGGCCCCGGCGTCCCCCCACGCAGGACGATATGCGCGCTCGGATTACCGCCGGTCTCGACGATCGCGGCAAGGCCTTGCTCGGTGACGCCCATAAAGCTGTGCGGCTCGCGCGCGGCGCGCACGGCGTCGATCGCGACCTGCACGCTCCCGTCGGTGCCGTTCTTGAATCCAACCGGCATCGAGAGCCCCGACGCGAGCTCGCGGTGCACCTGACTCTCGGTGGTCCGCGCGCCGATCGCCGCCCAGGCGACGAGGTCGCTCGTGTACTGCGGCGAGATGGGATCGACGAACTCGCACGCGGCAGGCACTCCGATCTCGACGAGATCGAGCAGCAGACGCCGCGTCAGGCGAAGACCGTCATTGATGCGGAAAGAGCCGTCGCGGTGCGGGTCCGAGACGAGCCCCTTCCATCCCACGCTCGTTCGCGGCTTCATGAAATAGGCGCGCATGACGACGACGAGGTCGCCCCGCAGCTCTTCGCCGAGGCCATGCAAACGTCGCCCGTAGTCGAGCGCGGCGACCGGATCGTGGATGGAGCACGGGCCGACGATCGCGATGAGCCGGTCGTCCGCAAAAGACAGGATGCGCGTCAGGTCCTCACGCCATTTCGCGACCAGGCGTGAGCCGGTCTCGGAGAGCGACAGCTCCTCGAGGATGATCGCGGGCGGCACGAGTGGCCGGTAGCCGGTGACGCGGAGGTCGCGGGTCTTCATCGCACTATTGTTCCCGACGTGCCGCTTTACGGCTACCGGGGCAAGACGCCGAAGGTCGCGCCAGACGCGTTCATCGCGCCGACGGCCGTGCTGGTCGGCGACGTAACGGTGCAGAGTGGCGCGTCGGTCTGGTTCGGCACCGTCCTGCGTGGCGATATGGACCGCATCGTGATCGGCGAGCGCTCGAACGTTCAGGACAACTCGACGATCCACACCGACGAGGGCGAGCCCACGCTCGTCGGGCCGGACGTCACGATCGGGCACAACGCACTCGTTCATTCGAGCGTGATCGCGCGTAACGTCCTGATCGGACAGGCCGCGGTCCTCGTCGGCGGCAACGTGATCGGCGAGGAGACGATCATCGGCGCGGGTGCGGTGCTGCCGGAGAAATTCTCGCCGCCCCCGCGGTCGCTCGTCCTGGGCATCCCCGCGCGAGTCGTTCGCGAGGCCAGACCCGAGGACGCCCGTTGGACCGTCGGCGCGGCCGAGCACTACACCAAGCTCGGCGCCTGGTACCGCGAGAACTTGAAATAGCGACCCTCAGGCTCACCGGCCACGACCTCACCATCGCCGACGTCGTCGCGGTCGCGCGCCGCGACGTCGCGGTGGGCCTCGACCGGTCCGCGGAGCGTCAGGTGCAGCAGGCCGCGAAGGTCGTCGCCGAGATCGCTCAAGCCGACGATGCCGTTTACGGTATCAACACAGGGTTCGGCGACCTGTCGATGGTGCGCATACCGCACGACGAGCTACGGGCGTTGCAGCGCAATCTCGTGCGGAGCCATGCCGTCGGCGTCGGGCCGCCGCTTTCCGAGGACGTCGTGCGGGCGATCCTTCTGCTCAGAGCCAACACGCTCGCCGCCGGCCATTCGGGGGTGCGGGCCGAAGTCATCGATCTCCTCTGCGACATGGTCAATCGGCGCGTGCATCCGGCGATCCCGCGGCACGGCAGCGTCGGCGCGTCCGGCGATCTCGCGCCGCTCGCGCACGCGGCGCTCGTCCTGATCGGCGAGGGAGAGGCGATCGACCAGGGCAAGCGCAGAAGCGGAGCGGATGCGCTGCGGGCGGCGGGTTTGAAGCCCATCGAGCTCGCCGCGAAGGAAGGCGTCTCACTCATCAACGGAACTCAGGTCATGAGCGCGATCGGCTGCCTCGCTCTCCACGACGCTGAGGTGCTCGCGACGACCGCGGACGTGGTCGGGGCGATGTCCGCCGAGGCGCTGCGCGCGACCGACCGAGCCTGGGATCAGGAGCTCAACGCGACGCGGCCGCACCCTGGGCAGCAGGCCGTCGCCGCGAATCTCCGCTCCCTCATGGCTGGAAGTCCTAACGTCGCGTCGCACCGGGTCGGCGATCCGCGCGTGCAGGATCCATATTCGGTCCGGTGCATGCCGCAGGTCCATGGCGCATCGCGCGACGCACTCGCGTACGCGCGCCGAGTCCTCGAGGTCGAAATCAACTCGGTGACCGACAACCCCATCGTGTTCGCGGAGGATCATCGGGTGGTGAGCGGCGGGAATTTCCATGGCCAGCCCGTCGCGATCGCCCTCGACCTGGCGACGATCGCCGTCGCCGAGCTCGCGGACATCAGCGAGGCGCGCGTCGACCGGATGACGAATGGGCATACGAGCGGCCTGCCGCCGTTCCTGACGCGGAATCCGGGGACGAACTCCGGCTTCATGGTCGCGCAGTACACCTCGGCCGCCCTCGTTACCGAGAACCGGCTGCGCGCGTTCCCCGCCTCGGTCCTGTCGGTGCAGACCTCGGCCGGCATGGAGGACCATGTCAGCATGGGCGTGCACGCTGCCCACAAGTTCGCCGACGTGGTGCGCAACGCCCGCGAGGTCCTCGCGATCGAAGCGCTCTGCGCGGCGCAGGGGCTGGACCTGCTCGAGACCACAACCGGGCCGGGAGTCGAGGAGGCCCGGCGGGTGGTTCGGGAGCGTTCTCCACGCCTCGACGAAGACCGCGCGTTGTCAGGCGAGATCGCAGCGATGGCCGACTCGATCGCGCGCGAAGTGCTCATCGCCGCGGTGCGCATGCGGCTGCCGGAGCTCTCGTGAAGCTCGCGCTGACCGTGAACGGCGAGCGCCATGACGTCGACGTCCCGCCGAACACGACGCTCCTTTCGGTCCTCCGCGACGACCTGGGCCTCACCGGCACGCGCTACGGCTGCGGTCGCGGCCAATGCGGAGCCTGCTACGTGATCGCCGACAGCCGAGCGGTCGCGTCCTGCCTTCTCACGGCCGATCAGGCCGCCCGAATGGAAGTAACGACCATCGAGGGTCTTGCCGAAGGCAATCGCCTGCATCCCGTGCAGCAGGCATTCGTCGACGAGGACGCGATGCAGTGCGGGTACTGCACGAGCGGCATGGTGATCTCGGCGGCCGCGCTGCTCGGGCGCGATCCGAGGCCCGACGAGATCTCGATACGGGACGCGCTCGCAGGCAACCTGTGCCGCTGCGGCGTCTACGGTCGTGCGATCCGCGCCGTGCAGCGAGCGGCGGGGACGCGCGAACTCGGGGGACGGGGGGCGGAGCCCCCCGAGCGCTCCTGATGTGGGACCGGCACGACCCCGAGCGGCTCGAGCAGCGGATCCGTGTCGAGCCGGACGGGAGCATCACCGCGCTATCGGGAAAGATCGAGTTCGGCCAGGGCATCCGCACCGCGTTCGCGCAGATCGTCGCGGACGAGCTCGACATCCCGATCGAGCGTGTGAACGTCGTGCTCGGAGACACCGACCAGGTGCCGTTCGACTTCGGGACGTTCGGGAGCCACTCGATCGTGCAGGAAACACCGCTCCTGCGCAAGGCGGCAGCGTTCGCGCGGCACTTGCTCCTCGACCGCGCGAGCGCGAAGCTCGGACTCCCTGCGGAAAAGCTCGACACGGAGGCGGGCGCCATCGTCGGCGGCGGCAAGCGCGTGCCGTATGCGGAGCTGCTCGATTCGGAGCCACTCGCGGGCACGATCCCGGACCGGGTCGCGCTCATGCCCGCAGACCGCCGAAAGTACGCGGGCCGCCCGATGCCGCGCCTGGAAGCGCGTGACATCGTCACCGGCCGAGCCACGTTCGTCGCTGACGTCCGCCTGCCGGGCATGGCGAGGGGCGCGATGGTGCGTCCCCCGACGCGCGGCGCGAAGCTTCGCTCGCTGGACGACTCTGCCGCGCGAACGATGCCGGGAGTGATCGCCGTCGTCCGCCAGGGCGACGTCGTCGGCGTCGTGGCCGAGCGAGACGAGCAAGCGCGCGCGGCAGCGGGAGCGGTCGTCGCGGAGTGGCACGTCGTCCCGGTCGAGGGACCGACCGCCGAGGTGCCCATGCGCTCGGACGCGGACGTCGACGAGAAATTCCGCGCCGCGTCGGTGCGGCTCGCGCAGACATACGTGCTCCCGCCGATCGCGAGCGCGCCGATCGGCCCGAGCGCGGCCGTGGCCGATATCCGCGCGGCCGGCGCGACGATGTACGTCGGCACGCAGCGTCCGTTCGGCGTACGCGAGCAGGTCGCGAAAACGGTCGGCCTACCGGAGAAGAAGGTCCGCGTGCTTCCGCAGATCACGAGCGGGACGTATGGCCGAAACAGCGCGGCCGACGCCGCGGTGGAGGCCGCGATCCTCTCCAAAGGCTCCGGCCGCCCGGTGCTGCTGCAGTGGACGCGCGAGGAGGAGTTCGCGTGGTCGCCGTCCCGGCCCGAGGCGGTGCTCGAGATCTCCGCGGGCCTCGATGCCGCAGGCCGGATCGTGGCCTGGCGCTACGACGAGCACACCAACGTACACACCGCCGCCGGCCTTGATCCGCAGGTCCTCACCGTCACCTCGGGGCGCAACGCGGTGCCGCCGTACACGGGCTTTCCGGCGAGGGTGACGCTACACATCGAACCGACACGCCTGCGCACCGCGAACTTCCGCTCGCTCGCCGCCGCGGAGAACGTGTTCGCGATCGAATCGTTCATGGACGAGCTCGCCTCGCTTTCGGAACAGGATCCGCTCGCGTTCCGCCTGCGGCACATCGACGATGACCGCTTTCGCCGCGTCGTCGAGCGGGTCGCGGAGCGTAGCCGCTGGCGCGAACGTCCGGGTGGCCGGCGCGGTCGCGGCATCGCGTGCACCGTCTACCACGACACCTACGTGGCGCAGGTCGCTGAAGTCGAGGTGTCGCTTTCCGGAGCGGTACGCCTGGTGAACGTGTGGTGCGTCGTCGATCCGGGCCAGACGCTCAATCCCGAGGGCGTGCGCAATCAGATCGAAGGCGGCATCCAGCAGTCGGCGTCGTGGACGCTTAGGGAGGAGCTCCTTCACCGCGACGGCCGGGTGATCAACACCGGATGGGACACCTATCCAATCGCGACGTTCCGGGACGCGCCGGAGTCCATCGACGTCCTCGTCGCCGGCGACGAGTCCGCTCCGCCCACGGGCGTCGGCGAGCCGGGCGCCGTGCCCACGGCCGCCGCGATCGCGAACGCGGTCTACGCGGCGAGCGGCGCACGTCTTCGCTCGGTCCCGCTCACGCGGGAGCGGGTGCGAAAGGCGATGGCCGGCTAGCTTGGGGAGCGGTCGCCTCGCGGGCGCACTGCGGGCGGTGGGGCCGTGTACGGCAGCGGGATGAACTCGACGCTCGGTCGCCGCTGGCTTGTCTGCGGGAACAGATCCATGAGCTCGTATATCTCGCGCGGCATCTCTTCGGTCACCGTGATGCCGAGCTCGCGCAGACCCGCGACATCGAGTGCGTAGTCGTGCGTCCACTCGCCCGAGCTGAGCTTTGTGGCGATCCGTTCCGCATCGGCCTCGGCGTGATGCTCGAGGAGCAGCTTCTTGACCGTCGCCTTCACCTGACGGAGCGCTTTCTCGGCGACGTCGCCGAGGATGAGCGTCTGGTCGTCGCGATTCGGATTTGGCTGCGCGAGCGCGCGAACGATCGATGCCGCGGGGAATGCGGACTGCGCGCTCCCCAGCTGCGGGTCCACGGGCCCGAGCACGGCGTTCGGATCCATGACGAGCTCGTCTGCCGAGATCGCGAGCAGGGCGCCGCCGGACATCGCGTAGTGGGGCACGAACACGGTGACCTTTCCCTTGTGACGCTTCAAAGCGAACGCGATCTGCTCCGCAGCAAGGACGAGACCGCCCGGCGTGTGGAGGAGAAAGTCGATGGGCATGTCCTCGGGGGTGAGGCGGACCGCCCGGAGGACTTGCTCGGAGTCCTCGATGTCGATGTACCGAGCCAGAGGGAACCCGAGGAAGCTCATGGTCTCCTGGCGATGGATCATCGTGATGAGGCGCGTCTTGCGACGCTGCTCGAAGCCTCGGAAGGCCCTGTTCCGCCGGAGCGCGAGCATCTGTTTCTGGTAAAGCGGAACGAAGAACTGGGCGAGCACGAAGAGCCAGATCAGCCAGGTCAGGTCCACTTCGCCAGAATGCGCGCTTCGCGACTGCAGCGTCGTTTCGTACAGTTTCGAACGGATGGCCGCTCCGCGCGCAGTGATCTTCGACCTCGGTGGCACCCTCGTGCACTGGTCCGATTGGGAGACGGGTTCGGACCCCAAGTGGGCCGCCTCCTACGACCACCTCGTCACCCAGTTCGCCGATCGCAAGTGGCCGGCGCGCGACGCCTACGTGAACGCCATGCGCGATGCCGAACGCGAGCACTGGCGAAGGGTCGACACCGAACACTGGAGCGGACCGCCGACGGGCCTCGTGCGCGAAGCCTTCGACCGCCTCGGCGTGCCGGTGAGTGGCGCGGAGCTCCTCGGCGCGATGGACGGGTACGCCAAAGCGATCGCGGGCTGGTCGACCGTCGACCCCGACGCCGCGAGCATTCTGAAAACGCTGCGAGATCGGGGCTATCGATTGGGACTGTTATCGAATACGTGGTGGGCCGCAGACTGGCATAACGCGGACCTTGTGATGCACGGCCTGGCCGGTCTGCTCGACGCGATCGTGTACACATCAGATCTGCCCCACTCCAAGCCTCATCGAAGCGTGTTTGCCGAAGTGGCGCGTCGACTTGATGTCTCCCCCGACGAGTGCGTCATGATCGGAGACAGGATGGTGGACGATGTCTCAGGAGCGCTCGAAGCAGGAATGCGCGGAATCTGGCGCAAGAATCAATCGGGATTCCCATCTTCGATCGCCGTGCCCACGGCTGAGGTCACCCGGCTCTCTGAATTGCCCGAGTTGCTTCGAAAATGGGGCGGGGCCTAGGTCAACGGATGGCGCCGGCCCGCCGAAACCCTCTCTACGCGACGGCGGACCCCCCGGCCTCCGGCCGGTACCCCGTCGCGCGGGGGCCCTCGGCGGGCCGCCGCCACCGCTGCGCGTGGGCGACTCGCGAGCCACTCCTTAGCTATCACGACCTCGAGTGGGGCACTCCCGTGCACGACGATCGGCGATTGTTTGAGTTTCTTGTACTCGAAGGCATGCAAGCCGGCCTCAGCTGGGAGACGGTATTAAGAAAGCGTGTGGCATTTCGCCGAGCCTTCGTCAACTTCAACCCGGCCAAGGTCGCTCGCTTCACGTCAAAGGACGTGACCCGGCTCATGAAGGATGAGTCGATCATCCGAAATCGCGCCAAGATCGGCGCCGCGATCGGGAACGCCAAGGCGTTGCTTGTTTTGCGGAAAGAGTTCGGCACGTTCGACGCATACGTATGGAAGTTCGACGACAAGGACGTCCTGTCGAAGGATCTGAAGAAGCGGGGCTTCCGGTTCATCGGGCCCACCATCGTCGAGTCGTTCATGCAGGCAGTCGGCATCCGGAACAACCACGAGCGCAGGTGCTACCGCTG
>VBGU01000095.1 GCA_005881085.1 Chloroflexota bacterium
CCTACTTGCTCGGTCGTCGCGGTCAGACCGCGCCCAAAGATGTGTGCGCCCCGAGGTATACCAACGCGGTCTATTGCTCAGCACGCGTTAACTGAAACGTCGCTGCGACACATAGACCGCCGCATGTCGCATTTAGTGACGTTGTACGAAACGAGGCTTCCAAAAGTCCACCCCACCTCCCCCAATGCGCACGCGCCGCCGGCCAGGGACTCCATCCCGCCGGCGGCGTCGTGACTTCTAGGACCAGCTCGATCGGACTCGTCGGATGCGCGCCCGCGTAAACGCTTTTTTTTGGTGGGCGAGGAGGGACTCGAACCCTCACACTCTTTCGAGCATGAGCTCCTAAAGCTCACGCGTCTGCCTATTTCGCCACTCGCCCGCCGTCTAGCGTAGCGGCGCGTTCAGCTCTTTCGACGATCGACCGTCCACGACGATCCCGGTTGGCGCTTCGCCACTTCCTTCACTTCCGCGGCGGCGCGTGCCACCGCGGTCGCGCCGTTGAAGCGGCCAGGCGGGACGTTGACGATCCCGATCGAGACGGTCGCGAAGGGGAAGCGGCGCAGCTTGCCGCGACGGTCGTGCGCCTCGATACATCCGCGCGCGCGGTCCCCAGGGTCGTACAGCGCGCGGATCGCCTCATCAAATCGGCGCGTGATCCCCTCGGCGAGCGCTTCGGCTTCGTCGGTCCGCGCGAGGATCACGAAGTCGTCGCCGCCGATGTGCCCCACGAACCGCTGATCGGCGCCCGCGACGTGTATGAGGATCTCGGCCAGCATCGTGATCACGCGGTCGCCCCGCGTGAATCCGTAGTGATCGTTGAACTCCTTGAAACGATCGATGTCCACATACAGGAGCGCAAAGTCCTCGTTCTGCGCCAAACGGGCTTCGATCTCCTCAGTGATCGTCGGATTACCGGGAAGGCCCGAGAGCGGATTCACCGCGCGCATTCCGCTCCAGCGCCTGACGGCCGCGCCGACCCGCGCCAGGAGCTCCTCGGCGTCGTACGGCTTGGTGATGAAGTCTTCCGCACCGGCCTCGAGCTCGGCCAGCCTCACCTGCCGGTCCGAATGCGCGGTGAGAAAGACGATCGGCAGGAAGCGGGTGCGCGGGTCTCGTCGCAGCTGGCGGTGGACGTCGGCGCCGGACATCCCCGGAAGGCCGAGGTCGAGCACGACCAGATCGAACGGTGCGTCGCGCATCGCCGCTACCGCGCGCTCGCCGTCTGAGGCTTCGTCGCAGACGTAGCCCGCGTCGTCGAGAAGCGCGCGCAACGCGCCACGCGTCGCCTCGTCGTCCTCCACCACCAGGACGCGTGCAGCCATGCAAGAAGACTCGGCCGCGCTGGCGGTCACTCTCAATAGGACAGGCGTACCCGAATAAGCTTGGTTTGCCGGTCGCTAGGTTAACGGGCGGTCAACGTCCTTGTCGCGCTTCGACACCAGAAAGCCGTTCGATGACTTTGAGGAGAGCGTGGTTGCCGTCGCGCCCACCGCCGTCTTTCTGCAGGGCCGTGTAGAGCGCGTGCACGAGGGCGGTCCCGGGCAGTGAGACGTGGTCGCCGTACGCGTTGTCGAGCACGAGCCGCAGATCCTTCTGCTGCAGGTCGACCATGAAGCCGGCACGGAAATCGCCAGCGAGCATCTTTGGGGCGTAGTTCTGCATGGCCCACGAGGAGCCCGCGCCACCCGCGATCACCTGTCGCGTGCGCTCGAGGTCGATGCCCTGGCCTTTTGCGAAGACGAGGGCCTCCGAGACTCCGAGGTTGTTGATCGCGACGGCGATCTGGTTCGCGAGCTTGCAGGCCTGTCCCGCGCCGTGATCGCCGATGTGCACGATCGTCTTCCCGAGCGCCTCGAAGAGCGGCATCGCGCGCTTGGTGTCCAGTTCGTCCCCGCCGACCATGATCGCGAGCCGCGCTTCGATTGCGCCGACCTCGCCACCTGAAACCGGCGCGTCGAGCGTGTGGAAGGGCGGGCGGCTTGCAGCCGCGCGCTTCGCGATCTCGCGCGACGCCGCTGGGCTGATGGTGCTCATGTCGATCGCCAGGAGGCCGTCGTGAGCGCCGGCCGCGATGCCGTCCGGACCGAAGGTCACCGCCTCGACGTCGGGCGAGCTCGTCACCATGGTGACGACGAGGTCCGAGCGCGCGGCCACCTCCCTTGGGGTCCGCACCACGGTCGCGCCCGCCTCCGCGAGGGGTTTCGCGCGATCCAGCGTGCGATTCGTGACCGTGACCGGGAAGCCTGCTTTGATAGCGTTTCGCGCCATCGGGGAGCCCATGATCCCGAGCCCGACGAAACCGATGCGTTCCATCGTCACCGGGTCAGTTCTCGATGTCGTCGTCGCGCGAGAGGAACACGCTGCGGTCGCCGGCCTCCTCGGAGACGAGGAACGTCCCTTCCTCGGTCACGTCGACGTTCACCGAAGCCACGAGCAGATCGTCCGTCACGTGGATGAATCCCGCGGTCCGAGCGAGCTCGTTCGCAATCGCCTCGGCGAGCGAGTCTTCCTCGTACGCATCGACGAGCAGCGCACGCGCCTTCTTCACCTGCGCGAAGAACTCGAGCGGCTCGAAGCGGCGTTCGTGGGCGAGGAGCACGGCGCTGCCGAGGTCCTCGTCGCCTTCATGGATCTCGTAGAAGAACACCTGCTGGCAACGAGCGTACCCGATTACAATTGACGCATCTCCATGCAGAACTCCCCGAAGACCGTGCCGCCATCGGTCAAGCACACGCTCCGTCGGGACGCCGGCTCGAAGGTCACGCTCGACGTCGAGGTGGACGCCGACCGGCTCAAGCGCGCGGCCGACGCCGCGTTCGAGCGACACGTGCAGCGCGCGAATATCCCCGGCTTCCGTCCGGGAAAAGCGCCGCGCGGGATGTACGAGCGCGCGTATGGCAAGGAGCATCTCTGGGAGGACGCGGCCGACGACCTGATGGATCAGACGTATCGCGAGATCGTCGAGGCTGAGGGCATCGAGCCGATCGATCGGCCCGACGCGAAGCTGACGCAGCTCAAGGAAGGCGAGCCCCTCCGCTATACGGCGACCGTCGTCGTGCGCCCCGACGTCGCGCTCGGCGATTACTCAGCGCACGGCGCGAAGGTCGTAGCGAGCCCACCCACCGAAGAAGAGGTCGACAAGACCATCGCTTCGATGCGCGACAGTCACGCCCAGCTTCGGCCGGTGGACCGAGAGGCGAGACCCGGCGACATCCTCACCGTCGACATCGACGCGTCGGTCCCCGGGAAGACGGCGTTGCCGCCGTTCGCGCGCAACGCGCACATCGAGGCCGGGAAGGATCTCGGCATCGCAGGCCTGGGTGAGGCGCTCGTCGGGATGAAGGTGGGCGAGGAAAAGAAAGTGGACCTCGCGTTCCCGAACGACGCCAGCGAGAGCGATCTCGCGGGCATGACCGGAACGTTCAGCATTCGCCCGTCGCAGGTCGCCGAAAAAGTCCTTCCGGCGCTCGACGATGAGTTCGCGAAGACCGTCGGCGTCGCAGACATCGCGTCGCTCCGCAAAGCTGTCCGCAACGAGCTCGCGCATGCCGCGTTCCATGAAGCACGCGACGAAGCGGCGGACAAGGCGGTGGAGCACGCGATGCAAACCTCTACCGTCGAGGTCCCGGAATTACTTGTCGAGGACGAGCTCGAGCACCTGGTGAACGATCTGAAGGCGCGCGTGAAGCAGGAGGGGGTGACCTGGGAGAAGTTCCTGCTTCAGGCGCGGAAGACTGAGGACGACATCCGCAAGGAGTGGCGTCCGGTCGCCGAACGGCGCGCGAAGTCACTCCTGGTGCTGCGCGGAAGGAAGGCATCACCGTTTCCGGCGACGAGCTCGCGGCACAGGCGACGATGTCGCCGCTCGCGCAGGTTGACCCGCAAGCCCTTCGCTCCCCGGCGGTGCTCGCGTCCCTGGCGCGGTCGATCCGCAATCGCAAGACGGTCGACAAGCTCGTCGGCCTCGAGTCGCCGGACGCCGAACGTGAAGCGATCCGGAAGGCGGGCGGCGACGACTTCGATTTCCACGGAGCGGCGCCCGCTCAAGCCGCGGAGACAAAGATCATCGTGCCGGAAAAGTCCGACGCGACACCGGAGGGACGCGAAGCTCTTCGCGCGATGCTCGAGAAGTAACTCGCTCGCATCCGCGTTCTCAGGGTTTCGCATGTGAGCAGCGCCGGGGTCTTCTTCGCTCGGCCCCTCGTGGGATCGCGATGGACCGCCGTCCAGGGGCCGCTCGCTCAGAAGACCCCGACGCTGCTCAATCCGGCTCGCCGTGCCACGCGCGACGCGTCTCTAGCCCTCTTCGCTCAGCGCACGGGCTGTCGCGTCAATGTGAGGTACCAGCTCCACACATCGCCATCGCGTCGCAGATAGAGGTCTCGGCGCTGTTCTACTGCTGCGTTCCAGGTCGCTCGCAGGAACGTCCCGGTTGCGTCGCTCTCGATCGGCCGCCTCTGAACCGTCACGGTTAGGCCACCCGCGAACGCCCTGCGGAGGTCCTCCAGGAACGCCACGCGCGGAGTGAACGTCCCGCCAGCCTGCTCGAGCGCCGCGGCCATGCACCCCGCCATCACCGTCCCGAGCAAATCGGCATCACGACGCACGAATCCGTCCGCGAGCGTATCGGCGACGGCCTCGGGCGACCGCGCGAGTATGGAGGCCGGTGGTGGTGCGGCCGAGCGCTCCTGATCGGTGAGCAAGTGGAACGATCTGACCATTCGCTCCATAACCGGCGCGCTGGACGCGTCGTTGTATGAGTTCTGGTAGCCGACGACGTACATGCGGTCGGCGACGGGGACGAGAAACGCGAGGGCAAGCCCCGGACCTTGGCGGAGGAGCAGCGCGCTACGTCCGTCGATCGTCGCCGCCTCGGTGATTTGGTTGGCCGTGCCGCCGATGACCCCGGTTGCGAGCCACCGCTCAGGCGGGAAGCGATTGGGGTTGGGCTCGACATGGACCTGCACGACGTCAAAGACGTTACCGACGTCGGTACCGCGTTCATCCTCCGGAGCCACGCGCACGAATCCTTCGTTCGCGGGGAGCTTCGTCTGATCCTCCGACGACAGACACGACGAGCGCCGCCAGGGCGCGGGCAGATCGATGCGATAGCCAAGAACGAAATTCGTGTAGACGCCGGCGGTCGGTGTCGGTGATGGGGACGGCGACGCGGTGAGCGACGGTGAGGGGGACGCGCTCGGCGAGGGCGACTCGGTCGGGCTCGGACTCGGCGTCGGGGAGGACGACGGCGCAGCGGCCGGTGAGACGCACGCGCCTGCGAGGCTGACCGCGAGGGCGAAGGCCGCTAGACGAGATATTTTCGGAACCACTCGATCGTGGCGACCCACGCACGCTGCGCCTGCTCGGGGTTGTAGCGCGTGCCGGTGTCGTTGTGGAACGCGTGACCGACGCCGGGGTACGTCGTGATCCTGTAGTTAACGCCGGCCTTCTTGAGCTGCTCCTCCATCTGCGGCGCGGTGCCGGTGATCGCGGTGTCCTGCTCCGCGTAGACGGCGGACACCGCCGCCTTGGCCTTCGCGAGGTCCTCGAAGTTCGTCGTCGGCTTGGGCCCGTAGAAGGGCACCGCCGCCTTCAGATCTAGTGCGGCGATGACGACGTTCCAGGTCTCGCCTCCGCCGAAGCAGAACCCCACGACGCCGATCGTGCCGCTCGTCTGCGTCTTGAGGAAGTCGACCGCGGCCTTGTGGTCGGAGATCTTGTCGGCGACCGTGCGCTTGCCGAGCGCCGCGTTGTATGTCGCCTGGTCGGTGAGCTTTGCGGCTCCGCCGTCCCGCGCCGCTAGGTCGATGTTGAGCCCGACGAAACCCGCCGTCGCGACGCGCCGGACGACGTCACGGATGTGTTCGGTCTGTCCGCGGTTCTCGTGGATGACGATCACACCAGGCACGCGTCCGCTCACGTTGGCTTTGCCCATATACGCCTGGAGGTCCGCGCCGTCGGCACCCTTGACGGCCGGCTTGGACACGGTGATGCGCGGGTCGGTCTCCTGGACCGTGATGCCATCGGTGGTCGTCGCCGGAGGCGGCGTGGCGAAGGGCTGAGCGACGGGAGCCGGTGATCCGGAAGCGCTCGCGCTCGGCGCGCTCGACGGCGACGTCGCCGCGGGCTTTGGGCTGAGGTCGCACGCGGCGAGGATGGTGCTCGCCAAAGCCGCGCTTCCGGCGATGAGCGTCACCCGGCGAAAAAGCTCGCGGCGCGAGATCAGGCCGTCTCGGTGATCCTCGATGTGCTCGTCGATGAAATATCGCTGCGTCTCGTTCAGCTGTTCCATCGCTCTCCTCCCCGAATGTCTTCCTCGTGTACGTGGACGATGCTCGGGCAGTTCAGCCCGCGGCTCACCTACCCGCGGGAGCGGTGACCGCGATCCGCGCCGCGAGGTCGCGGATGACCTTCGACGCCGCGCTGTCAGGGTGAAGGATGGTGAGCGGCCGGCCCCGGTCCGCGGCGTCGTCGCACGCCTCGGTGTAGGGCACGACGATGTCGGGCTTGCGGTTGAAGAAGCGCGCGACGTGATCCATCTCCACGCCGGCGGCGCTCGTCCGATTCACGACGAGGACCGTGCGCTCGACAGGGTAGGAGAGCTTGTCGAGGACCTCGAGCGCCTGCTTTGTCGCCTTAAGCGACGGAAGATGGGCCGCCGTCACGATCACGGCCGCGTCGGCAACGTCCAGCGCGGCAAGGACCAGCTGGGAAAAGCTCGCCGGTGCGTCGATAACGACATAGTCGGACTGCTTTTGGAGATGGTCGATGGCCTGCTGCGCGGCGGGGACCGTGACGAGCTCGGCGCGCTCGGGCACGTCGCATCCCGCGAGGACACGCACCCCGCTTCGATCCTGTTCGAGGTACGTCAGGAATGTGCCCTCGTCGAGCTGCTCGTGCGCGTTCTCCGCCAGGTCGGCGAGGGTGCGGCTGGAGGTCAGATTCATGAGCATGGGAGCGTTCCCGAATTCGAGATTCAAGTCGAGCAGCGTCACGCGATAGATCGTGGTCGCCGCGAGCGCAACGGCCGCATTCACCGCGAGCGTCGTGCAGCCGACACCGCCTTTGCCGTGGACGAACAGGACGACGTTGCCGCCCCGCTTCGCGACGGCCTCGCCGCGCGTCGTGGCGAACCGCCGGATGAGGACCTCGACCTTCGCCGCGAGCACGGCCATCTCGACCGGCTTGGGGATGTATTCGTCCGCCCCTTCGGCGTATCCGGTGAGGACGTCGTCCGCCTGCTTCCGCGCCGACAGCATGATCACCGGGATCCGCGCGGTGCGATGGTCCGCGCGCATCCGTCGCGTGAGCTCGAGGCCGTTCATGTTCGGCATGTTCACGTCCGTGATCACGAGATCCGGCGCCTTGGCGCGAATGGCCTTGAGCGCTTCCCAGCCATCGTTGGCCACGGTGACCTCGTAGCCGTGCCTCGCGAGCCACGTCGACAAGAGCTTTCGGATCTGCTCCTCGTCGTCGACGAAGAGGACGCGTTCGCCCGCCATTAGTTCTTCGAAAACTGCGCGACGCGGGCGCGCAACTCCGCCATGGTGAAGGGCTTGGCGAGGTGGCCCGCGGCGCCGTGGCGGAAGCATTCGTCGATCTGCTCGCGCTGGACGGACGCGGTCATGAAGACGATCGGGATGTGCGCGAGATCCGGTCTCGCGCGCATCGCATCGGCCAGCTCGAAGCCGTCCATCTCGGGCATCGCCACGTCGCTGAAGACTACGTCAGGACGCACCTTCTCTATAAGCGCGAGACCTCGTTTCCCGTCCTCCGCGATGTGCACGTCGTGGGTCGTCGACCGCAGCGCCGTCTGCACGAGCTTCCGGATCATCGGATCGTCCTCGCAAAACACGACCCTGCTCACGAGGCGGCCTCCGCGACCTCGACGCGGGCCGCCGCGCCGCGCGGCAGCGTGACGTGAAACACCGAGCCCTCGCCAACGGTGCTCTCCACCCAGACCGCGCCGCCGTGAAGCTGCACGATCTGGCGGACGATCGGGAGACCGAGCCCCGTGCCCTGGATGTGGCGCGTCGCCAGCGACTCCACCCGGCCGTACCGCTCAAAGATCGTCTCGAGCGCGGCCTTTGGGATGCCCATTCCGTGGTCGCGGACCACCAAGTGGGCGGTGTTGCCCTCGACGCGTGTGCTCACGACGATCTCGCCCCCGTCGGGCGAGTACTTCACCGCGTTGCTGAGCAGGTTCGCCATCACCTGGGTCAGCTTGTCGCGATCGGCGCTCACCTCACCGACCATCGGATCGAGTCGCAGCGACAGGGGATGGCGGGGCGCGTTCGGGCGCATACGGTCTGTCGCCTCGCTCACGAGTGCGTTCAGGTCGACGGCCTCGCGATGGATCTCCATGCGCCCGGACTCCATCTTGTCCAGGTCGAGCATCTCGGTGATCATCCGATTGAGCCGGTGTGCGTCCTTGTTGATGTCGCCGGCGTATTCGCGCATCTCGTCAAGCGTCAGGTCCTCGCTCTGCATCATCTCCGAGAACCCCTGGATGCCGGTGAGCGGTGTGCGGAACTCGTGGCTCACGATCGAGACGAAGTCACTCTTGGCCCGGTTCAGCCGTTCGAGGTCGGCGACGGCCGCACGCTGTTGCTCGAACGCCTCGGCCGCGGCGATGGCGCCGCGGAGCTCGTGCGCGACCGAGTCGATGAGTCGTGCGTCGTCAGCCGTCCACTCGCGCGGACGGTCCGTATGCACGAGGGCGAGCGAGGCCGCGAACCGTCCGCCGATCCGTATCGGCGTCGCGGCGATCGCGATGACCCCCACCTTGGCGAGCGCGCTCGCGGTCTTGGGGTCGCTGAACCGGCGGTCCTCACGAACGTCGGTCACGAAGAGCGTTCGTCCGAGGCGCGCCGCGAGCCGAGAGACGGGGAGGTCTCGCGGCCCGAGCCCCATCTGCGGCGCTCCTTCCGCTGTCCACTCGTAGATCACGTCGAGGTTCGCCTCGGAATCGCCGGTCGCCACGACGGCGCGCGTCACGCCAAGGACTTTCGCGAGCTCGTCTACCGTGGCGCGCAGGATCTCGTCGGGGTCGAGGCTGCCGCGAGCGCGCTGCGCTATCCGGTTCACCAGCATCTCGCGCTCGGCGCGGGCCTCCGCCTCCTTGACCGTGAGAGCGCTGTGGATCGAACCCGCGACGTACTGGCCCATGATCACCGGCATCTGCGCTTTGTCCGGTGTGAGGTCTCCGGCGCGCTCGCCGAGAAGAAGGAGCGCCCCCACGAGGCGCTCGCGAGAGACAAGCGGCAGGGCGGCGAAGGATCGCGCGCTCGCGAACGCCGGCGTCTCTTCGGAGACCTTCGCCCACATCGCTTTGTCCGCCGACGTGTCGGGGATGACGAGGGAGTGACGGTGGTCGATCACCCGGACCCGAACGATCGACGGCAGCGCTACCGCGGAGTAGCTGCGATCTTTGAGGTCGTGAGCAAGCGGCCCATCCGCTGCGACCGTGCGAAAGGCCTCGAGGACGTCGTCGTACACGATGAGCGCGATCGTCATGTCGAGCGGGAGCGCGCCGCGGACCGCGGCCACGAAGAACGCGCCGATCTTCTCGAGATCCAGCGGGCCCGCGAGGGCCGATGAGAGGCCGAAGATCGAGCCAAGCTCCTGATCCTTCTGCTCTTCGGACGTCCGGGCGTCGGCCTCCGCCGATTTCGCCCCGGCGAGAGCGCTGGCGAGGCGGTGCAGGACAACGGCGGCGATGAGGCTGATGCCAAGCCAGACGATGAAGGACACCAGCTGGATCGACGACAGGACATCCCCGTTGTCCCGTCGTGCGATGACGATGCCGCTCTGAGCCAGCTCGATCGTGTAGATGAACTGCACCGCGAAGAAGATCAGGGCGGCATAGAACGTCGACGCCGCCACGTAGAGGCGCAGCGAGCGCGGGAGCTTACGCATTCTCTCCTGCCGTCGCCTCGAATCGTACTGGCTCGCCTGTCAGGTGGACATGCCTGGACGCCTGATCCCGAATGGCTACATGACCATGTCGCGCAATTGAGATGGCGGCGTCAATCGGCTGCCGTACACTCCTTGAACAGGCGCAACGCGAGGAGGGTGGCCCTTGACGACGCGGAATTACGTGCCGATGGTCATCGAGCAGTCCGGCCGCGGTGAGCGCGCGTACGACATCTTCTCCCGCCTGCTCAAGGAACGGATCATCTTCATCGGCGATGTCGTCGAGGACACGATGGCCAACTTGATCATCGCTCAGCTCCTCTTCCTCGAGTCCGAGGACCCCGAGCGGGACATCTACCTCTATATCAACTCGCCCGGTGGCGTCGTCACGGCCGGGCTCGCCATCTACGACACCATGCAGTACCTGAAGGCGCCGGTGAACACCATCTGCATCGGCCAGGCGGCCTCGATGGGCGCGGTGCTTCTCGCGGCTGGGGCGAAGGGCAAGCGCTACGCCCTTCCGAACTCCCGGATCATGATCCACCAGGGCTCGGGCGGATTCCGCGGCAATACCCCAGACGTGCTCATCCAGGTAAAGGAGCTCGAAACCCTCGTCGAGAAGCTCATGAAGATCCTGGCGCACCACACCGGGCAGTCGGCAGAGAAAGTGCGACGCGATGTCGACCGTGACCGCTTCATGAGCGCGGAAGAGGCGCGCGAGTACGGGCTCATCGACGAGATCTTCGTCGGCAAGGAATCGCTCATCTCGATCGCCAAAGCCGAGGACGTCGTCCGCGAGCCAGCTCCCCGAGAGCCGGTGGCGGCCCGCTAGGCGATGACAACCACCGCGAAGGGCGGCAAGCCCTACCGCTGCTCCTTCTGCGGCAAGAGCCAGGATCAGGTCCGCAAGCTCATCGCGGGTCAGGGCGTCTACATCTGCGACGAGTGCATCACCCTCTGCCGCGAGATCGTCGACGAAGAATTCATGGAGACGCCGAAGGCACGCACCCTCGGCGCGAAGGTTCCAAGTCCTCGTCGCATCAACGAGATCCTCGACCAGTACGTCATCGGCCAGGACAAGGCGAAGAAGGTGCTCTCCGTCGCCGTCTACAACCACTACAAGCGCGTCGGCGCGGGGCACCGCGTGGACGACGTCGAGCTCGGCAAGTCGAACGTGCTGCTCATCGGGCCGACCGGATGTGGCAAGACGCTCCTCGCACAGACCCTGGCACGCATCCTCGATGTGCCGTTCTCGATCGCCGACGCCACCAGCCTCACCGAGGCCGGCTATGTCGGAGAGGATGTGGAGAACATCCTTCTTCGCCTCATCCAGGCCGCCGACTTCGACCTCAACCGCGCGCAGCGCGGGATCATCTACATCGACGAGATCGACAAGATCGCGCGCAAGGGCGACAACCCGTCGATCACCCGCGACGTCTCCGGCGAGGGCGTCCAGCAGGCGCTCCTGAAGATCCTCGAGGGGACCGTCGCGAACGTCCCGCCGCAGGGCGGCCGCAAGCACCCGCACCAGGATTTCATTCAGATCGACACGACGAACATCCTTTTCGTGTGCGGCGGCGCGTTCGAGGGTCTCGAGAAGATCGTCGAGGCGCGCGTCGGCAAGAAGACGATGGGCTTCGGTGCAACGCTCCGCGACAACACCAAGGAGACCTCGGCGATCCTCGAGCAGGTCATGCCCGACGATCTCCTGAAGTACGGGCTCATTCCGGAGTTCGTCGGCCGGCTCCCCGTGGTGGTGCCGTTGAAGGCACTCGACGAGGGCGACCTCATGCGCATCCTCACCGAGCCGAAGAACGCGATCGTCAAGCAGTACCAGAAATTCCTCGCGCTCGACAAGGTGGAGCTCCAGCTGACGCCGGATGCGCTTCAAGCGGCGGCGAAGGGCGCGGCGAAGCGGAAGACCGGCGCCCGCGGGCTCCGGACCATCATCGAGGAGGTACTCCTCGACGTCATGTACGAGATCCCGTCGAGCACGAACATCCGTAAGGTCGTCGTCACCGGCGATTCAATCGAGGGCCGTATGAAGCCGCTCCTCCTCTCGAAGAACGAGCAGATCTCGCTCGAGGGCGACGAAGCCACCGCTTCCTAGCACGGTGCCGCTTCTGTACTACGCGAGCCCGCGCGACCTACCCGTGATCGAACCGCATCCAGGTGTGAAGGGCCGCGTCGTCCATGCGCAGCACGCGACGATGATCGTGTACGACTACACACCGAGGACGATCGTCGCGACCCACAAGCACGACGTCGAGCAGTTCGGCGTCGTGGTGAAGGGTTCGCTAGCCATGGTCATCGCCGGCGAGCAACGCATCCTCATGGTCGGCGACACGTTCCGGATTCCCGCCGGCACCGCGCACGGCGCGCGCGTCTTCGAGGAGATCACCCAGGTGGTCCAGGTGTTCGCACCGCCGCGCACCGACCTACCGAAACCGGGCTCGGACGGGGCCGCTAGGCCGTAGCCGTCTTTTGGCGTAGCGCGATGGTTACGAGGAGAGCGCCTACCAGGACGACGGAACCCGCGAGGGCGAGCTGTTCGTTAGTGCCGTAGATCGCGCAGCTTGCTCCGGGCTGTCGATTCAACACGTCGCATCGTTCGACAGCGCCGCCAACGAAGTACACCCACCAAGAGCCGAACGCGATCAGGAGTCCTCCGCCGAACCCACGTGACTCCTGCCGCAGCCCAGCCAGCCCCGCGAACGCGGCGAAGATGAGGAAGCCCAACGGAGCGAAGGCGCCTATCGCGAGGGGCACCACGATGGCCCCAAGCACAAGTCCGGCGAGCGCGGTGCCGAGTGCCTTTTGCACGGCGGCCTCCCTACGTCCCTGATACCTATCCGGCAAGCAGCCTACCTATCGTTCCGGCGGGATGCGGGGCCTTTTTCCACGCGATCCACTGCTGGTGGGGCGTTTCGGCGCGTTCCTGGGCGCGGTCGCCTGGCTCTCGCTGGGTGGGCAGGGGATCGTGCCGATCGCCGCGGCAGCGCTCGTCCTGCTCGTCGCGACGGCGGCGCGAGTCTGGTGGCTCGATCGGCGGCGAGGGCGCGCTCTCGGGCTCCACGAGGTCCCCGTACTCGTCGTCATCGCGGACCTCGTAACCGCCGGCGTCTGGATGGTCGGCAGCGCCTCGAATCCGCGGAGCATCGCGTTCGTCATCATCCTCGCTGTCGGTGCGTTCGCGATGTACCGGCTCGGCCGCGCGGGACTCATCGCCACGATGACGACGTACCTCGCGGCGCGGCTGGGCATGGAGGCGCTGCGCATGGCGATGGGCGAGGCGACCCCCGTGGCGCAGCTCATTGCCGAAGTCTTCGTCGTCGCCATAGCGGTGCTGATCCTGTCGGCCACGGTCGATAGCTACCGTGCGGAGCAGGCGCGCGCCGAGAAAGCGCTTCGCCTCGGCAAGAGCCTCGAGCATCTTGCCACCGAGATCGCGTCCGAGACCGAGCCGATGGCCCTCTTCCGCACGATCGCGCGGAGCGCGCTCCTCCTCGCCAACGCCCACCACGCCACCATCAACGTTCGCCGCGGGGACGAGTTTTACATCGCGGCCGGCGCCGGCACCGGCGAGCAGGTCGTCGGCGTGCACGCGCCTTCTGAGGCGGGCATCGTCGGCGCGGTCCTGCGGACCCGCGCGACCGTCATGGTCGACGATTACTCGGCCGATCCGACAGCCGTTCCGGCCGTCCGCGATGTCGGAGTGCGGGCGCTGATCGGGGTTCCGATCTTCCTGCACGGCGAGTTCGCGGCGACCATCACCGTCGGCCGCCTCGAGCCGCGTCCATTCGACGCCGACGACCGGGCCGCCCTCGAAGGCCTCGCCTCCCACGCCTCGATCGCACTCCGCAATGCCCGGATCATCGAGCAGGGCCGGCGTCTTGAGACGCTGTCGCGTGAGCTGTCCGGCGCCATGCCCGAGGACGTCATCGATCGGATCGCCCAGGCGATGCAAGCGGTGTTCAACCTGGAGTGGGTGATCATCAGCGAGGTCAAGGGCGATCTCGTCCGGTCGATGGCCGCTCTCGGAAAGGCGGCTCCAGCGCGCAGCCATGGGTGGATATCGCACGGACCGTTGCTCCGGCAGGTGGTCGCCGCGCGCGAGCTGGTCCTCATGCGCGACTACGCGAGCGACAGCGGCATCGAGCTGGACCGGCCGATCAGCATGCTCGCGCGCGACGTGGGCGTACACGCGACGATGGTCGCGCCGATCATCCTCGACGGAGAGATCCGCGCCGCCTTGACCGTCGGCACGACCGACCCGTACCGGTCCTTCGACGCCATCGAGCGGCAGGAGCTGCTGGCCTTCGCGGACCTGGCCGCGAGCGCGCTCCGCGCCGCGAACGAGCGCCGCGAGCGCGAACGACGGATCGGACGGCTTTCGGCGCTGAACGTCCTGGCGTGGCAGCTCGCCGCGGTGCACGAGCCCTTCGGGATCGCAAAGCTCGCGTTCGATGCCGCGGAGACGCTCCTGCGGCGCGACTCCTTCTCCATCGCGCGCTACGACGAGCGCAGCAACGAGCTCGAGTTCGTGATCGAAGCGCGTGGCGGCGAGGCAACCGCGGGCGAGACGCGCGCGTCGATCGGATCGGGTCCGACGAGCCAGGTCGTTCTCTCGGGCGAGCCCTTCCGGACGGAGAACGAGGTGCACCTGCCGATGAAGAGCCGCGGAAAGCTCGTGGGCGTGCTCGCGTGCGGGACGGACGCGCCGAACGTGCTGGACGACGAGGACGTCGCCGTCCTGCAAACCCTCGCGAACCTCGTCGCGACCGCATTCGAGAACGCCGGCGCTCTCGCACGAATGCGCGAGCTCTACCTCGCGTCGGTGCGCGCGCTCGCCGCGGCGGTCGACGCCCGCGACCCGTACACGCGCAGCCACTCGGCGCGGGTCGCCGCGCTTTCTCGCGGGATCGCCGAGGAGATGGAGCTCAGCGCGGACCAGGCTCGCCGCATACAGCTTGGCGCGCTCCTGCACGACATCGGAAAGATCGGCGTGCCCGACGCGATCCTCAACAAACCCGGCGCGCTCTCGCCCGACGAATGGGTGATCATGCGCAGCCACTCGATCCTCGGCGCGTCGATCGTGAACGCGGTCGAGCCGCTCCGTGATCTCGTGCCGATCGTTCGAAGCCATCACGAGCGCTACGACGGAGCCGGCTATCCCGACGAGCTGGGCGGCGATCTCGTGCCGATCGAGGCGTACGTCGTGGCGGCCGCGGATGCGTTCGAGGTCATTGTCAGCCGGCGCGCGTACAAGCCGGCGCAGACGGTCGAGCATGCGTGCGCCGAGCTGCTCCGCTGCCGCGGGACCCAGTTCCACCCCGCCGTGGTCGACGCGTTCCTGCGGCTCATCGAGCGCGACCGCGCGCAGGGTGCGGCGCAGCTCCGCCGTATCGCCGGGATCCTTCACGAAGACATCGAGGACGTGCCCGGACCGGGCGTCCTCCTCGAGCAGTTCGCCGCGAGCGCGCAGACCCACGGACGGCAGCTCGCGATCCTCCAGCGGCTCGCTTCGGAGATCAGCGCCGTGCTCGACATCGACGAGCTTGCCCAGCGGCTCCTCCGGATCATCTGCGACGCGATGGACTACGAGAATGGCTTCCTGCTCACGCTCGACGACGCGGGCGAGCATCTCGTGATCCGGGCCGCGGTCGGGCCGTCGGGGTCGTACGTCGGGCAACGCCTCCCACGGGGTCAGGGCATCAGCTGGTGGGTCGTCGAGCGCGGCGAGCTCCAGAACGTCGCTGACGGGCGTCTCGACCCGCGCTTCTACGGGCCGAGCGAGATCCGCTCGGTGCTCTGCGTTCCGCTCCAGCTCGGCGAGGAGCGGATCGGCGCCCTCGGCGTCGAGAGCACGCGGCTCTCCGCCTTCGGCCGTGAAGACGAGGACCTGCTGACGGCGGTATCGCACCAGGTCGCGGCGGCGGTGCGGGTCGCGAAGCTGCACCAGGCGGCGAAGACGGCGGCGGCCACCGATCCGCTGACCGGTCTCCCGAACCGGCGCAGCTTCTTCCAGCGCCTCGAGCGCGAGCTCGCCGGCCGCGACGAGGCCCCGCTCTCAGTCGCGATCGTCGACGCGAACGGGCTGAAAGCGTTGAACGACAGCTTTGGCCACGCGGCCGGCGACGAAGCGCTGGTGCGGGTCGGCGCGATCCTCCAGGAGGGAGTTCGGGATGGCGATCTCGTCGCGCGCATCGGCGGCGACGAGTTCGCGGTCCTCTTTGTGGGCGCGCCGATCCTCACGGCCGAGCGGATCGTCCGCCGGCTCGCCGAGCGGATAGCGAACAGCACGCTCGGCGTCGGCCACCGGCTGCCGACGATCGCCTGGGGAGTGGCCGACGCGAGCGGGGAAGCGACCGTCGACGCCCTCGTGGAAGCGGCCGATCGAGCGATGTATCGGCAGAAACAACTCATGCGGAAGCGCACCCCGGCCTAGCCCTCGCTCGGTCGCCAAAGCACGGCATCGGTCCTGCACCCACAATCTCCCTATGGGGAACCTCTTGCTCCGCGTCGGCTTTGCCTTGTCCATCGTTTTTGCGGCGATCGGCATGTCGCTCGCCGCGCCGAACAGCTTCGGGCGGTCCGATGCCTTCACTGCAACTCCGACTGCCTCGGTCGCGCCGGCGGTCGCCGGCTACCAGGCCGCGCCCCTCACCGCGGAGGGCGCCGCCGCGGCGAAGGCGTCGACTGAGCAGGCGCAGCAGGCCGCGACCCTCGTCGCTCTCACGACAGCCGTCGTGTTGCTCGCGATCTTCGTTATCCTGTTCAGCTACCGGCCGCGACCGGGAGGAGTACGGGCCTCACACCGATAGAGAAGGCGCCTCACTGGTGAAAGGGTGCCGCGCGAGAGGTTCGGAAGGTCGCCCGCGAGCCGGATCGGGTCCGCCCGTTAGAGCGGTTTGAGGCACGGTCTCCGTGCGAAGCCAGGGTGGTACCACGACGCCGCTCGTCCTTGGACGAGGCGGCGTTTTTGTTTTGGCGAAAGGAGAACGAGCAGTGGCGACGACGATGCCGGGACCGCCCGCGTCAGCACTCGACCTCGCGGAAAAAAACTTCCGTCCGGCCGCTGTCGAGGCCGACCTCTACCGGTGGTGGGAGGAGAGCGGCTTCTTCACGCCTGGCGAGAAGAACCGCAAGAAGCCGTTCGTCATGATGCTGCCGCTCCCGAACATCACGGGCGACCTCCATCTCGGTCACGCGCTCGGCTTCGGTGGCTACGAGGACCTCATGGCGCGGTACCACCGCATGCGGGGTGAGCCGACGCTCTGGATGCCGGGGACCGACCACGCCGGGATCATCGCCCAGGTCGTGGTGGAGAACGAGCTCGCCAAGGAGGGCATCACGCGGCAGCAGCTCGGCCGCGAGAAGTTCCTCGAAGAGATGTGGAAGTGGATGGACCACTACAGGCCGCGCATCGAGAGGCAGCTTCGCATGCTCGGATGCTCGCTCGATTGGTCGCGGCCCAATTTCACGATGGAGCCGTCGAAGCAGCGTGCCGTGCGCACGCATTTCATCCGGCTTCACAAGAAGGGTCATCTCTACAGAGGCGATCGGATCGTGCACTGGTGCCTCCGGGATCAGACGACGTATTCGGACCTCGAGGTG
>VBGU01000256.1 GCA_005881085.1 Chloroflexota bacterium
GCTTCGGGAGTACTCGATCGCCCTCGCCGATCCCTTCTATACCGCGACGATCCAGCCGCCGGTGGTCGCACGCGCCGTGCTGCGGATCTATCAAGCGACCGGCGACGAGGAGTTCGTGCGTGACGTCCTGCCGCCGATCCGCCGTTTCTTCCGCTGGCTCAAGGCCTACCGCGATCCCGACGACGACTCGCTCGTCGCGATCATCCAGCCCGACGAGTCCGGTCTCGACGCGAGCCCGAAGTACGACCGCCTGATGAGGATTACCACCGGACCACCGGAGGAAATGCGGCCGCAGCTCCACCGATCGATGCAGCGGCTCTTCGACGCGTACGCCCCGTACCGTGCCGACCCAGCGCGCATCCCGGCGCTCGACGTGTTCACCTGGGAGGACGTCATGATGAACGCGATCTACGCGGACGGGCTCCGTTGTCTCGCTAAGCTCACCGAACTCGCGCGCGAGGCGGACGAGTTCAACGCTCGCGCAGGCCGGGTTCGAGCTGCGCTCGAGGCCAAAAGTTGGGATGAGCAGGCCGGGGTCTTCTGGGATCTCGCCGGATGGAGCGAGGAGCCCGCCAGGGTCCTGACCTTTTCATCGCTCTTTCCGCTCATTCTCGACGACCTCGACCCATCGAAAGCAAAACGTCTCATCGACGAGCACCTCCTGAACGAGCGCGAGTTCTGGCTTCCCTACCCGGTCCCAAGCGTCGCCGCCACGGAGCCGTCGTTCGATCCGAAGTGGCGGACGAACACGACCTGGCGCGGCCCGACCTGGGTGAACGTCAACTGGTACCTCTACTGGGGCCTGCGCGCGCACGGGCGCGCCGATATCGCAAGCGAGCTCGCCGAGCGCACCGTGCGGATGATGGCGTCGAGCGGGATCCGCGAGTTCTACGACCCCCTGACCGGCGAGGGCGAAGGTGCGCGCGACTTCGGATGGTCGACGCTCGTCCTCGACCTCATCGCCGCCGAGCGCGGCAGCGCGTAGCCAATCGGCACGATCTCCGCGACAGGCGACCGCTTCACCCCGCTACCGGCTCGGCACGGCCGCTCTCAAACGAGGCGACTCCGGCGAGGGCAGCCGCCACCGCCGCTCGACCATCTCCCCCGGTCACCGCGGGTGGGCGGCGCTCGAGGGCGCCGTCGACGAAGTCCGCAAGCTCCGCCCGGTAGGCGTCGCCGAAGCGCTCGAGGAAGCCCGGAAAGAGGTCGCTTTTCGCTCCGCTCGGTGTGTAGACGGCGAGCCCGGAGCGCGGCTGCTGGCCGATCATCGCCGTACCGGCCGCGCAGACGACCTCGCTTCGGACGTCGTACCCATAAAGCGCGCCCCAATAGGTCTCTATGTCCGCGACTGCGCCACGCGCGAACCGCACCGCGTTCAGCGCCGCATTCGGTGCGTGCCCGTGCGCGTCGCGCGTGTGACACAGCACCGACGCGGTGGTCGTCACATCGGCGATCTCGTCGCCCAGGAAGAACCGCGAGAGGTCGAAGTCGTGGATCGTCGACTCGAACATCATCTCGGTCACGCCGCTCGACGCCGGCAAGTGCGTGGCCTCTCGATCGCGATGGACCGCGCGGAAGAGGAGCGGCTCTCCAAGCGCGCCCGACGCGACGAGCCCCTTCGCCTCGGCATACGCCGGGTCATAACGCCGCATGAATCCGATCTGAAGGCGGGCAGCTCCCCGCTCCGCCGCCGCGATGATGCGGTCGCACTCGGCGAGCGAGAGCGCCATCGGTTTTTCGAGCAGCACATCCTTTCCTCTCAGGAGCGCCGCCACGGCCTGGTCGGCATGGAATCGGGAGGGCGAGGCGACCACCACCACACGAACATCCTCCCGCCTCAGCAGCTCGTCGAGAGTCGCGCAGGTAGTTGCGTCGAGCTCTCCGGCCACGCTGGCGGCGACGGCGCGATCGGCATCGAAGACCGCGGCGAGGCGCGCCCCGGGGATCGAATGGGCCGCGTTCTCGGCGTGCCTTCGTCCCATGATCCCAACGCCCACGACGCCTACGCCAATGCGTTCGCTCGTCATCGCAGCTGGGCCGTGATGAAGGTGTAGCTCTTCGCAGCATCGATTTTCGGTTGACGCGACGACCCGGGTACGATGCGAATGTCCTGTTCGACGATGAGCCAGCCGTCGAAGCCCGCGTCGCGCAGCGTACCGATCACGCTCTTCATGTCGACGGCGCCCTCGCCAACAGGCACGAAGACGTCCTCGCCAACAGCGGCCGTGAAGTCCAGCTCGCGCGCGAGCGCGTGCTCGTAACGTTCGCGCGAGACGTCCTTGAGGTGAACATGCCGGACGCGCTTCGGATCGCGGCGGGCAATGGCGACCGGATCGCCGCCACCGTAGAAGATGTGCCCGGTGTCGAGACAGAGCCCGACGAGTGACGCGTCGGTGCGTCGCAGCAGCTCGTCGATCTCTCGCGGGGTCTCGACGTAGGTCCCGGCGTGCGGATGAAACGCGGTCACGAGTCGCATGTCCTTCGCTCGGCGCGCGATCTCGTTGGCGCCTTCGGCAAAGCGCTTCCAGTCCTCATCCGAGAACCGCGGGCTATTCGTGCGCACACGGCCCGCGATTCGCTCGCGGTCGGCGTCTCCCGCCTCGGCGAGCACCAGCACGGGCGCGCCGACCTCGGCGAGGAGCCGGCAAGTGTCCATCGCATAAGCGAACTGCTCCTCGTAGCGGCTCGGGTCGTGGAGTGTCACCGGACAGAACGCCCCGGCGAGGTCGAGATGGCGCTTGCGCAGCTCGGTTCCGAGCACTGCGGCATCCTTCGGGAGGTAGCCCCACGGCCCGAGCTCGGTGCCCGTGTAGCCCAACTCCGCCATCTCGTCGAGGACGCGCTCGAACGGCAGCATCACACCCCAATCGGGGAGCTCGCACACGCCCCAGCTGATCGGCGCGGTGCCTATCTTCAACGCCGATCCAGCCATCGGTCGAGGACTTCCGGGAGCTCGGTCAGAGACTCTATCTCGGCGTCCGCCGTCGCTGCGAAGTCATTGGGCTCACCGACCGGGCGCGCTCGCGGAGGCGGCGGGCGGAGCCAGACGGCGCGCATGCCGACGCGTTGCGCTCCGAAGACGTCTTGGTACGGCTCGTCGCCGACCATCACTGCGTCACGCGGTTCGACCCGCGCGATGGCCAGAGCGCGCTCGAAGATCGCGCGATGCGGCTTCCGGTAGCCGACGGTGTGCGAGGTCACGACCCCGTCGACGAGGCCGTCGAGGCCGAGCGCGGGCAAATCCGCGGCCATGTCCTCGGCCGCGCTCCAAAGCGTGTTGCTCACGAGCACGACGCGGAGCCCATGCGCGCGCGACCAGGAGAGCGCGTCCATCGCGCCCGCACTAAGCTCGGCCAGGATGCTTCCTCGTACGATGCACGCCAGGCGCAGCTCGTCGAGGTCGATGCCGTCGAGCGCCACGCCCTTCGCCTCGAGCCAACGACGCACCGTCACGAGCGTGCGCTGCCGCAAAGGCTCGGCGGGATCGTCCGCGAGCATCGCGGTGAGGTGATCGGCATCGACCAACGGCGCATGCCAATCACGCGGACCGAAACGCACAGCGAGTTGCGCGAGCGAGAGGTCGCGCGGCGAGACCTCGGGACGCCCGCGCAGCAAGGTGCCGCCGACGTCGAACAGCGCCGCGCGGATCAGGGCTCGATTCCTTGACGACCCACCTGACCGCTCCTAGGGTAGGCGACGCGATAGGCCTGGGGAGGCGGACACCATGAAGCGTTGGCTGAGTCCAATCACAACGATCATCGCAGCTCTCCTTGTCGCGACGGCCTGCGGCGGCGGAACCGCGCCCAGCGCGGGCGGCAGCGCGACACCGAGCGCCGCCGCGCAGGACACCGAGCTCGTCTTCTACAGCGGCGGCGACACGAACGTCCAGGACCT
>VBGU01000257.1 GCA_005881085.1 Chloroflexota bacterium
CGGCCAGGAGATCGATCCGCGCGAGCGCCCCGAGCTTGAAGTGGTGGCCGCATTTCTGGCACACGCTGTGGTTGCGCTCGAGCTGCTTGTTGAACAGCATCTCGCCGCAGCTCGGGCACTGCGTCCAGAGATGCGTCGGGAACTCTTTCGTCTTTCGGCCGAACGGGTTGCGGAGCCTCACGCTCGAGCGTCCTCCTCGCGATACCAGCACAACCCGGCGACGCCGGGACCGGTATGCGTACCAATGATGGGGCCCGCTTCGGCCGTCCAGTACTCCACGCAGTGGAATCGCTCCTGGACCCATTCGCCGAGGACGTGAGCGCGCTCGGGGCTGTTGGTGTGCATGGAGCAGGCGTGGATCCGAGAGCCGGGAGGAACGCGCTCCTCGATGAGCTGCTTGAGGCGTTCCACGCCGCGCTCGCGTGTGCGGACCCTGTCGACAAGGACGCGGTCGCCGTCCTTCACCTCGACGATGGGCTTGATAGAAAGGAGCGCGCCGAACGCGGCCTGCGCCCCCGAGACCCGGCCCCCGCGGCGCAGGTACTCGAGCGTGTCGATCAGGGCGAGGATCTGAACCCGGCCTGCGAGCCGCCGCGCCATGGCGACCGCCTCGTCGAAGCCGCGGCCGTCGCGCAGGATCCGGGCGCACGCGGTCGCGATGAGCGTGATTCCGCCTGCGGTGGTTCGCGAGTCGACGACCTCGATCTTCGCCCCGTTCACCTGCTGCGCCGCGGTCTTAGCGACGGTGTGCGTGACCGAGGCCTCGTTGATCACGGTAATGACGAGGATCGAACGGAATCCCTCCTCGATGAGAGCGCGGTAGATCTCCACGCACTCGCCGAGCGACGGTGCGGCCGTCGTCGGCGGCTTCTTCGATGACGCGAGCTTCTCGTAGTACTCGGCTGTCGTCATGTTGACGCCGGGCGTGAAATCCTCATCGCCGAAAAGCACGTGGATCGGAAGCAAGCGGAAGCGGAACTCCCGCTGCACTTCGTCGGACATCGCGGAGCTGCCGTCGATGACGATGACGGCCCGATCGCTCATGCGAGCGCACGCACGTCGCCGACGACCACGCGCTCCGAGCCGACGAGCAGCGCGCCATCTTCGGCGATGTCCCGCGCGACGCCGCGCACGACCGGTCTTCCCTCGCGCGTGACCTCGACCTCGTGCCCGAGCAGCGTGGACCGCTTGCGCCACTCTTCGAGCGCGGCCTTGCGCTCGGCCGGCATGGCGACACGGTCCAGCTCGCGCGTGAGGTCGACGAGCAAGGACAGGCGATCGACAGTGTGCCCGGCGAGGGCGAGCGAGGTCGCCGTCGCGCGCAGCTCCGGCGGAAAGTCGTCGAGGCGCTGATGCACGTTCACGCCGATCCCCAGCACCAGCGAACCGCCTTCTCCATCAGTGGTCGCGTGAGCGAGTGCGCCGGCGACCTTCTTGTGGACAGCCTCGACGTCGTTCGGCCATTTTAGGGAGGCCTCGCTCATCCCCAACCCCGCGAAGGCCCGCGCGACCGCGACCCCCGCGAGCAGCGCGAACAGGCCGGGCTCGGCCGGAGCCGGCCGGAAAAGCCACGACGCCAGCAGGCTCGTCCCGGCCGGAGCGTCCCACGAGCGCCCGCGGGTGCCCTGTCCCGAGGTCTGGTGGTCGGCGACGACGACCGACGGTCCCGATCCGGCGGCACCGAGCGCTCGGGCCCGGTCCTGCGTGCTCGCGATCGCCGCGTGGTACTCGATGTCGCGGCCGATCTCGAGCGACAGCGCACTCCGCACCGCCGGGATCGCCAGGAGCGCGAGGCGCATCAGCGAACGGCGGCGAGAGTGAGCGGGACGCGGACGATCTCGTCGATCTCCCCGTCTCTCGGGCTGCGCGTGTAGACCTCCGCGAATCCGATGATGTCGGATGGCGGGTCCTGGTACGTCGCCGTGATCGTGAACGTTCCTTTCGCGGGTGCGCCGGCGGTCGCGGTAGTGATCCCGCTGGCGAGCACGCGACCCGCGGTGTCGGTCACCTGCCAGATAAGCGCGGCCTCGAACACGCTCGCCTCGCCGCTGATCGTTAGGGGGCTGCGGACGCGCGTGTTCGCGAGCGGCTCCTTCACGAGGATCCCGCCGCGCGCCGAGAGGAGCGGCGTCGGCACGGGTGTGGGCGTCGGCGTTGGGCTGGGCGTCGGGCTCGCACTCGCGGTCACCGTCGGCGTAGCCGAGCGGACGGGCGTGGGAGTCGGTGTCGTGACGACGATCCGGTTGTCGACGCATCCCGCGGCAAGGAAAACCGCCGCGAGGAGCAACGCTCCGATCCTCAAGCGCGTCGCACCTGTGCGCCGGCGGCGCGCACGCGGACGACCCGTCCGCGCCCGCTCGTGCCGACCGCATGCGCCGATTCCTCCATCGCCGCGACCACCCGCGCCGCAAGGCGGGCGGGCGCAAAGGCGACCACGGCCGGCCCCGCCCCGGAGAGCGCGGCGCCGAACGCGCCGGCACCCCGCGCCGCGGCGATGATGTCGTTGAGGCCCGTCACGAGCTGCGCCCGAGCCGGCTGGTGCAGTCGATCCGCCATGGCGATCGAGAGGAGCGCGCCATCTGAGCGCAGGACGGCCGCGAGGAGCGCGGCGGCGTGCGCGATGTTGAAGACCGCATCGGCGCGCGAGACATTGGCCGGAAGGACGGCCCGCGCGATCTCCGTCGCGAGTGGCTCGCGGGGGATGAAGAGGCAGATCCGCCAGGCGCGCGGGAACGCGATACGCGTCGCGACCGGCCCGTCGTCGCTGGGCAGCGCCACCGTGAAAGCGCCGTAGAGCGCAGCGGCCACGTTGTCCGCGTGGCCTTCCACCTCGCTCGCGACACGGAGGAGCGTCCGCCGATCGAGCGGGTCGCCCATAAGCGCGTTCGCCGCCACCACCCCGCCCACGATGGCCGCGGCGCTGGAGCCGAGCCCGCGTCCGACGGGGATCGCCGAGCGCTGCGTGACGTGGTAGGAGCCAAGTGTCTCGGCCGCGGCCGCGGCGGCCGCGCGCGCAGAAACGACAAAGAGGTTGTCATCGCCGGTCGGGACGCCGTTTCCGTTCTCAGGAGCGTTGCCACCGTCGTCGACGTTCACCGACCAGGCCCGCGCCGGACGGAGGTCGAACTCGGCGAGAAGCGGAAGGGCGATCGCGAACGAATCGAAGCCCGGACCAAGATTCGCGCTCGATGCGGGCACCCGCACGCGAAGCTCCCCCACTGCTAGGAACTCAACGCAGCGCGGACCGCGTCCGGTGTGGCCTCGACCTCGGGGATGTCGCCAGCGAGCGAGCGGGCGCGGTCCGGGTCCTTCATGCCGTTACCCGTGAGAACGCAGACGACACGCTTTGCGCCGCCAAGGGCGTTCGCGCGCACGCGCTTGCGCAGCCCGGCGATCGCCGCCGCCGAAGCGGGTTCGGCGAAGACACCTTCGCACCGGGCAAGGAAGCTGTACGCCTCCAGGATCTCGTCGTCGCTGACCGCGTCGATGGCGCCGCCCGATTCATCTCGCGCGGCGACCGCGCCTTTCCACGACGCGGGATTTCCGACGCGGATCGCGGTCGCGACCGTCTCCGGCTGTGCGACGGGCTTTCCGCTGACGAGCGGCGCCGCTCCCTCCGCCTGGTAGCCGTACATGCGCGGACGCCGGCGCGCGAGGCCGGTCCGCGCCGCCTCGACGAACCCCTTCCAGTAGGCGGTGATGTTCCCGGCGTTCCCGACCGGGATAAAAAGGGCCTCGGGAGCGTCGCCGAGGGCTTCGCAGATCTCGAACGCGGCCGTTTTCTGGCCCTCGAGGCGGTGCGGGTTGACGCTGTTCACGAGCGTGGCCTCGCCTTGCTC
>VBGU01000258.1 GCA_005881085.1 Chloroflexota bacterium
ACAGCCGCGCGCGCCGCGACGGGACAGGGTGGCTTGACGGCGGACGCGGCAAGCCCGAGCGTGCTCCCAGTGCGCGGGAATGAGGCGATCGCGCGGATCCTCCGCGTCGAAGGCGTCGAGTTTCTCTTCTGCTTTCCGGCTCATGGGGTGATCGACGCGTGCGCGGCGGAGGGCATCCGTCCGATCGTCACGCGGACCGAACGCACGCTCGTGAACATGGCCGACGGCTACACGCGCGTCCACAACGCGGAGCGGTTCGGCGTGTGCGCGGTGCAGGCCGGCCCCGGCGCGGAGAACGCGTTCGCCGGCGTCGCGCAGGCCGGCTCCGACGGGATACCGATCCTGGTCCTCCCCGGTGGACCGCGTCGCGATCGCCGCGGCGTGCCGTATTCGTTCTCGGCTGCGGAGCAGTACCGCGGCGTCGCCAAGTGGTCCGACGAGGTGAACATGCCGGAGCGCATCCCGGACCTCATGCGTCGCGCGTTCAGCGCGCTCCGCAACGGGCGGCGAGGTCCGGTCGTCCTCGAAATTCCGAACGACATCGGCGGGGCCGAGGTGGATCCGAGCGCTGTCGCGGCGTACGCGCCGCCGCGCGCATATCGATCGGCCGCGGACCCGAGCGATGTGAAAGCGGCCGCAGAGGCGCTCGTCGGATCAAAGCGGCCAGTGATCGTCGCGGGACAGGGCGTCCTCTTTGCTCAAGCGACGGACGAGCTGCGCTCGCTCGCCGAGCTCCTTGGTGCGCCGGTCATGACGACGATGAACGGCAAGAGCGCGTTCCGCGAGGATCATCCACTCGCCCTAGGCGCGGCCGGAGCGACGGGGACCGCGGCCGCCGCGAAGTTCCTGGAGGCCGCCGACCTCATTTTCGGCGCGGGCACGAGCCTTTCGGTCACGCCGTTCACGCATCCGCTTCCTCGTACCGTGCCGCTCATCCAGCTCACGTCGGACGAGCGCGACATCAACAAGGACTACGTCGTGCGCGCCGCGCTCGTCGGCGACGCGAAGCTCGTGCTCGCGCAGCTCATCGCCGCGATACGCGGCGAGCGAAGCGCGCCGCCGCGCGCGGACGTCACGGCTGAGATCGCGGCGACGAAAAAGGCATGGCTCGAGGAGTGGCGCCCGCGCCTCGAGTCGGACGCCGAGCCGATGAGCCCCTACCGCGTGATCTGGGAGCTCGGGCGCACCATCGATCGCGCGCGCGCGATCGTCACGCACGACTCGGGAAACCCGCGCGACCAGCTGCTCCCTTTCTACGAGGCCAGCGTGCCGCGCGGCTATCTCGGATGGGGCAAGTCCACCCAGCTCGGCTACGGGTACGGACTCGCGCTCGGCGCGAAGCTCGCATCACCGGAGCGCCTCGTCGTGAACGTCATGGGAGACGCGGCCTTCGGCATGGTCGGCATGGACGTGGAGACCGCGGTGCGCGAGCGGATCGGAGTGCTCACGATCCTGCTGAACAACTCGGCGATGGGCGGGTACTCGCGAGTCATGCCGGTGGCGACCGAGCGTTACGGCGTGACCCGTCTGTCGGGCGACTACACGCGCGTCGCCGGCGGGCTCGGAGCGCACGCCGAGCGGGTCACGCGGTGCGCCGACATCGCGCCGGCCATCGCGCGCGCGAGCGCGATCACCATGGAAGGCCGGCCCGCGGTGCTCGAGTTCATCACCCGGGAGGAGCCCGTCCTGTCCCGTTTCTTCACGCCGACGTACTGATCACCTCATGCGCGACGAGGAGCCCCGGGTCCACGCGTTCCACATCCGTGACGCCGGCGATCGCCATGGCCACCGAGAGCTCGATGCGCAGCATCTCGAGCACGCGCTCGACGCCCGCCTGGCCCGCGGCCGCAAGACCCCACGCCGCCGCGCGCCCGATGAGGACCGCGTGCGCGCCCAGCGCGAGCGCCTTGAGCACGTCGATGCCGCGCCGGATGCCGCCGTCCATCAAGACCTCGGCCTGACCCGCGACCGCGGCGACGATCGCGGGGAGCGCGTCGAGCGTCGCGATCGAATCGTCCAGTTGGCGCCCGCCGTGGTTCGACACGACGATCGCGCGTGCGCCGTGTTCGACGGCGAGGATCGCGTCCGCGGGCGCGAGGATCCCCTTGACGACGAGCGGGAGCGACGTCGCGGCGGAGAGGCGATCGAGGTCGGTCCAGCCATACCGGTCGCCGCCGGTGAGCCACTTCCCCCGCCCGGGCCGCTGTAGATCGGCGGGCATGTTCGCCCACACGACGCCTTCCGGCAGCTCGACGGGCTCGCGCATGGCCCCGTCCCGGCGCCCCGACACTGGCGAGTCCACCGTCACGCAGAGCGCCGCATATCCCGCGGCCTCCGCGCGAGCGGCGAGATCGCGCATCAGCGCGTGGTCCTCGGTGACGTACGGCTGGAACCACAGGGGGCACGTCGCCGCCTCCGCGACGTCCTCGATGGTGCGGTTCGAACCCATGCTGAGCCCCATGAAGACGCCGGCGGCCGTCGCGGCGCGCGCGGTCGCGACCTCGCCGTCAGGATCGAGAAGGCCCTGCAGCGCGAACGGCGCGATCCCGATCGGCATCGTCACGCGACGTCCGAGGATGGTCGTCGAGAGATCTCGCGCGCTCGTGTCCACGAGCACCCGCGGCAGGAAGCGCCACCGCGCGAAGGCCTCGATGTTCTCGCGCATCGTGCGCTCGTCGCCCGCGCCCCCCGCGACGTACACGTACGCGCCCGGAGACAGGCGCTGCTTGGCGATGGCCTGAAACTCCGCGACCGTGAGGATGCGCGACAGGTCGATGGGCGCGAGGAGCGAACCGGTTCCCTGGCTCAGCGCCCCTTCATCCAGTCCAGCAGGTGGATCAGGTCCTTCCGCGCCGGTCCGAACACGTCGAGGTTGAGGACCTTCTCGGTGCCGGTCGGCTCGATGTAATGCGGCTGGCCCGCGGGGATCAGGATGAGCGACCCGGGGCCGACCTCATGACCGACCCCGTTCACGTGGTAGATCGCCGTGCCCTTGACGATCGTCGCGATCTGGTCGAAGTCCTCGTGAACGTGCGGAAAGACCTTCATGCCGGGCGTGAGCTCGTTCATCACGAGGAGTGCGCCGTCGTTGCCGAAGCCGCGACGCCGCACGCCGTCGCGCACGAACTCGTCAGGGATGTCGTCCCACTTGGTGGCGACGGCCTTTCGCGTCGGCGCGACGGTCGCGGACATGCCTGACGCCGGTTTCGCGCCTTCGTCCCGTCTCGCT
>VBGU01000096.1 GCA_005881085.1 Chloroflexota bacterium
ACCGTGAAGCTTGCCTGGACGAACCGGAACAGAACGGAGGTCGTCAGAGCGAAGTTCTTTCCGTTGATGGTCACGGGCGTGCCGACCGGTCCGCTCGCTGGCGCGAAGCCCGTGATCACCGGCGGGTCGGTGACCGTGAACGCAGTCGCGCTCGTCGCCGTGCCCGCGGGCGTCGTCACGCGGATCGGCCCGGTGGTGGCCCCGGCGGGGACCGCCGTCTCGATGTGCAAGTCGTAGGTCACCGTGAACTGTGCGGAGACGTCGTTGAAGGTCACCGACGTCGCGCCGGTGAAGTCGGAACCGTCGATCGCGACGCTGCTCCCGGCGGGTCCGGCCTTCGGCACGAAGCTGCGGATCGTCGGCGCGTTCGCGGCCGCGCTCACGCCCGCTGACGTCGCGACGCCGGACGCCGGTGCACTCGCGGCTCGCGCGTCGGCCCCCGCGAAGAGGACGAGCACCGCCGCGACGAGGAGGGTGCCGAGGCGGCGCACCCGCGCATCAAATCGCGGGATCGTTGAAATACCTTCGGCGAGCGGCATGAGGTCGCTCGGCATGCCGCCGCCACGCGGGCAGGACGGCGCGTGTCCTCAAACGGCGTCAACGCGACCGCAACACTGGTGGCGGGGATCGCGCCATGCGGAACGCTGACGCGGCGCTTCGGGTGCGTCGTGTCAGCGTGGAGCGGCGGCGAGCGCCCGATCGACGATCTCTCGCGCCAGCGCGAGCGATGCGGTCGCGGCGGGAGAGGGCGCGTTCCGGACGACGAGCACGCGCGGGAGGGTCTCGAACCAGAAGTCGTCGACCATCGTGCCGTCGGCGGCGATCGCCTGCGCGCGGATCCCCGAGGGTCCTGGCAAGAGGTCCGACGACTCGAGGCGGGGCACGTAGCGCCGGAGCGCGGCGAGGAATAACCGTTTCGAGTAGTCGCGGAGGACCTCGGCGACGCCGGTCCGCCAGTACCGAAGCGCCATCTTCCTGAATCCCGCGTAGCGGATGAAGCCTGCCGTCTCGGCCAGGTCCACGTCGCGCCTCCGGTAGGCCTCGGCGCCGAATGCCAGAACGGCGTTCGGGCCGAGCCACACCTCGCCGCCAATCCGCGGCGTGAAGTGCACGCCGAGGAACGGGAAGCGGGGATCGGGGACCGGGTAGATGAGGCGGCGCACCAGGCCGGCGCGCTCCGGCGCGAGGCGGTAGTAGTCGCCACGGAAGGGGACGATCCGTATGGCATCGGATCCGCCGATCTGCCTCGCGATCCGGTCGCTGCCGATCCCGGCGCACGCGATGACCTGACCGCACACGAGCGTCTCCGACTTCGTGGTCACCAGGACGTGCGCCGGGAGCGCGCGGATCCCCTCGACCCAGGTGCCCACGCGGATCTCGGCGCCCGCCGCCTGAAGGTCGGACCCCAGCGCCTCCGCGACGATGCGAAAGTCGACGATCGCCGTGCCGGGCACATGGAGCGCCGCGATTCCCCGCACGTTCGGCTCCGCGTCGTGGATCGCCGCCGGATCGAGCCGCGACACACCACCCACACCGTTCTCGGCGGCGCGCCGCTGCAACTCGTCGAGCCGTCCGAGCTCGTCCTCTTCGATCGCGACGATGAGCTTCCCGGGGCGCTCGTAGGTGATCGCCCGCTCCTCGCAGTACTCGATCATCGCCCGAGCTCCGGCGACACAGAACCGCGCCTTCGCGCTTCCCGGGGCGTAGTAGATGCCGGAGTGGATCACGCCGCTGTTGCGGCCGGTCTGATGAAGCGCGAGCCGATCCTCCTTCTCGAGGAGGACGACACGGGCTCCCGGATGCCGGAGCACGAACTCCCTGGCGGTGGCGAGACCGAGGATGCCGCCCCCGACAATTGCGAGGTCGTACGTGGTCAACGCGTCAGAAGCGCGCTTTCCTGACGTAGAAACCTTCGGCGAATCCACCGGGCGCGGCGCACTCCATCCCACGGATCCTGGCGACCGCTCGGAAGAGGTCGGCCGTGAACCAAGGCTTGGTCGCTTGGGAGGGGAAGTGTCGCTCGAGCAGTTCGATCTTGCAATCGAGCGCCGAGGCGGGGAGGACGCCGAAGAAATTTGGCGATCCGAAATCGCCGTCGTACTTCGGGATCTCGTACTCGAGGATGAGGTGATCGCGCCACGTGTTCCAGGTGAGCTCCGAAACGAAGCGGTGATCCTGATGCCGATCGTCGCGGTAGTGAGTGAAGATGAGGTCGGGCGAGAAGTCGCGCTTCAACGTCTCGAACTCGTCTTTCATGGCCGCGCCAGAGAACGGAAGAAAACCGTCGCGGTAGTCGCGGACGATCACCTTGGTCGTAGCTACCCCCTCCAGGAACGCGCAAGCCGATGCGCGCGCCTCGGCCGCACGTTCGGGCGTCGCGGCGAAGACGACCCACAGCACCTCGAGCTGGGGGCGCTCCGCAGCGAGACGCAGGATCGTCCCCCCACAGCCGATCTCGATGTCGTCCGAATGGGCGCCAAGCGCGAGGATCCTCTTCGGTGGTTTTCCACCAGCGAGCAGTCCGATGCTTTCCATGGCAACGGCCTAGAGGACTCGATCGCCGAAGAGCGCGGCCCTACGCCGTCGCTCTCTGGTGATTGAGCCGAGGCTTCCAGACCTCCCAGGGAACCTGGCCTCGCGTGTACATGTCCTCGAGCAACTGCTTCTCGCGGAACGTGTCCATGCAGGCCCAGAAGCCGTCGTATACGTGCGCCAGCAGCTTGCGGTCGGCGGCGAGGCGACGGAAGGGCTCCTCGACGAGCTCTTCCCGGTCGTTCATATAGTCAAAGATCTGGTTCCGAAGGATGAAGAACCCCCCGTTGATGCGCACACCGGTGTCCCTGATGTGTCGGATGCTCCGGACACGCCCGCCATCCTCGACCTGGACCAGGCTAAAGCTGCTCGTCGGCGCCACGGCCGCGAAAGATGCGACCGCCAGAGGCTCGCGCTGGAAGCGGCGGATCATCTCGGGAAGGGGCAGATCCGACAGGCCGTCGCTGTAGTTGGCCAGGAACATCTCGTCGTCTTCGACGTAGCGCTGCACGAGCTTGAGACGCTGGCCGATATTCGAGCTCATACCGGTGTCGACGAAAGTTATCTGCCAGTCCTGGATGTCGCTCGCTAGGAGGTCCACCTTCTTCCCGCCGGCGCTCATGACGAAATCGTTCGAGACGGTCTCGTCGTAATCGAGGAAGTACTTCTTGATGCAGTCGGCCTTGTAGCCGAGGCAGAGGATGAATTCCTTGTGCCCGAAGTGCGCGTAGTAGCGCATGAGGTGCCACAGGATCGGTCGATAGCCGACGGGGACCATCGGCTTCGGGATCGACTCCGAATACTCGCGAAGCCGCATCCCGAGGCCGCCGCAAAAGATCACAACCTTCATCCGTTTGCTCCAGCGGCGACCAGAGTGGGAGGGGCGCTGCTCCCTGCGAGTAGGTCGCCGAGCCAGGTCTCGCCGCGGAAGCGCCGGTACTGTTCCGCGCGCAGCCGATCCGCGAGTCGGCCCGCGGGGAGCGCGACGTCGTCGTACGTGAGGACCTGGTCCTTCGCGATCGCGCGCCGAAGCGTGCATCCCTGGACGAGCCCCTCGGGCAGGTACCGCATCGCGCTCATCTCGTCCGCGTTCACCGCCTCGCCGTATGTCATGTACATCCCGTACTCGTCGAGGACCTCGCCCGTGCTGAGGTCGCGCTTCGCGACGGCACACACCTCGACCACGGGTCCGCCCAGAGGCGGCGCAACCTCATCGCCGAACAGAACGACTCGGGCGATCGCATTGGGCACCTCGAAATGGACCAGGTGGTATGGGGTCCAGAACGGATAGAGCGGACCCTCTCCCATCTTGTAGAGGTTGAGGTAGTGGCGCTGCTTGGGATCGGGGTGCTCCGCGAGGATGAAGACCTTCGTCAGCGGAGGGCCTACGGTGTAGTCGACGATCCCGCCGAGCGCGCGAAGCTCCTCGATGTCGTAGAGCTTCTGGATGTCCATGATCGATCCGTCGTACTTGAGGCCTCGCGACATGCCTCGGGACCGAACACCGAACCCCGTCGCGTTCGCGACGATCGACTGCTCGAAGCTGATCTTCGAGCCGTCGGCGAACGAGGTCACCATCGCGGCGTTCTGGCCCCACCGTTCGGCCCAACCCTGTTGAGTCGTCGGGTTGCGATACGGATCCTGCAGCCCTTTGACGTTGCCGATGACACGCGGGATGAGTCCAAGGCCCACCACCCAGCGGTAGAGATTGAGCTGGAGGCCAGGCTCGTCGCCCTCGCACGCCGAGAGGATGGCGCCGTGCTCGCGCGCGTACACGCGCAGGATCGGACCGATGGTGGAGTCGACCTCCGCGTTCATGAGCACCGCCGGCTTTGAATGCCGGAAGGCCTCGAGCAGCACCTGCGCCCCGAACTCGACCGAGCCCGTGACGTCGACGAGGACGTCGATCTCGGGTGACCGGCTGATCCCGAGCGGATCCTCCGCCACGACCGGCACGCCGCGACGGACCGCGTCGTCCAGCTCCGCCTGCGTCCCTGCCGTCACCGCGTTCTCGCAGCCCGCGTAGCGGTAAACGCCGAGCGCTCGCTCGGGCGTCCGGTTGTAGATCGCGGCCATGCGCATTCCCGGAACGCTGTTGACGATCTGGTTCGTGAGTCCTTGTCCCATGAAGCCGGCGCCGATCATTCCGACGCGGATCGGGGTGCCTGATCGCTCGCGCGCCTGCAAGGCCGTATCGACGATGATCACAGCGCGCTCGCCACGAACGCCGGAGGCCGCGATGGTCCCCGGGCTATCCACTCTTCGATCGTCATCCTGGTCTAGCCACCTCGCTTCGGGCCCGGCGTGTCGCCGACCCTGGCTTGCGATTGGATCGGCCGGGAATTGAGATGCCGTTGATGCGTCGTGGAGCCCGCGAGCCCGCGCTAGGCCGCCTGCGTTACGCCCTTCCCCAACGTCATGCGATCTGGACAGCTCTCCTCAATGGCCGGCCGGTTCGATTCAGTCTGAACGTCTTGTGGTCGATGCTGCTTCGGAGGATCGCGTCATGCGTGTGAGCGTCGTGGGTGCGGGCTATGTCGGGACTTCGTCCGCCGCGGTCCTCGCGGCCTGCGGTCACGACGTCACCTGCGTGGAGCAGAACGACACCCGCCTACAGCGTTGGCGGCGGGGCGACGATCCCCTCGGCGAGCCCGGCCTCGCGGAGCTGCTCGTCCGCTCGAAGGTGAATTTCGTCCCCGATCCGCGGAGCATCGCCTTGGCCGACGTCGTGATCGTCGCCGTCGGAACGCCGCCGGACGACCGGGGACGCCCCGATATCACGCAGGTCGATGCCGCGGCAGTCGAGATCGCGGAGTACGCGCGCGACGACACCCTGGTCTTGGTGCGCTCCACGGTGCCCGTCGGAACGTGTGATCGCCTCCAGAACGGCCCGCTCCGGCGCTTGCGTGTCGTGTCGAATCCGGAGTTCCTCCGAGAGGGCCGCGCGCTGCACGACGCCTTTTTCCCAGATCGCATCGTGGCCGGAGGCCCGCCCGAGGCGCAAGGCGTATTCGAGGAGCTCTACCGCAGGATCATCGAGGGCCGGGACCTTCCGGGCGGCGCCCGCGGCGAGCGTGTTCCGGTGCTCTGGATGAGCGCGCGGAGCGCCGAGCTCGCGAAGTACGCCGCCAACGGCTTCCTCGCGACAAAGCTCAGTTTCGTGAACGAGATCGCGAACCTCGCGTTCACCGTGGGGGCTGACGCTTCGTCCGTCCTGGGCTCGATGGCCTTCGATCCACGGATCGGACCGCAGTACCTTCATCCCGGCCTGGGCTGGGGTGGCTCATGCTTTCCGAAGGACACCAGGGCACTCGAGGCGATTGCGGATGGCGCTGGATACGACTTCGTCGTCCTCCGCGCGGCCATCGAGCAGAACACCCGTCAGCTGACCCGCTTCGCCGCGGCCATCGAGCTCGCGGTGCCGAGCCGCGGGAGAGTAGGCATGCTGGGCCTGGCGTTCAAGGCCGGGACAGCGGATGTCCGCGCGTCACCGGCGATCGCGCTCGCCCGCCGCCTCTCGAGCCGCGGCCTCACGGTCACTGCATTCGACCCCGCGGTTTCCGCCATCGCGGACGAGCCCGATGTCCAGGTGCGCCCGACCGTCGTCGACGCGTGCGATGGCGCGGACGCCGTAGCGATCGCGACGGAGTGGCCCGAGTTCGCGACGATCGACCTCCGCGCTCTTCGGCGCGTGACCAGAGGCGACCTGCTGTTCGACGGTCGTTGCCTCATCTCGCCGAGCAGCGCCGTCGCCGCGGGTTTCCGCTATCGGAGCCTCGTCGGGTTCGGAGACTGACCTCGGCTCACGCCGCACTGGCTCTGGTGACCGCGAGCGCCATCCGCCGGCGAAGTTCCGGTTCGAAATCGCGCAAGAGCGGCCACGCGGCGTCCTTCGGCGAGATCTCGGCGACCGCTAGCGGCCAGGTGAGCCCGAGCCGCTCATCGCTGTACCGAAGTCCACCCTCTGCGTTCGGCGTGTAGAACTCGCCGACCTGATAGCTCGTCTCGGTCGCGTCCTCGAGGACCTGATAGCCGTGGCCGAAGCGCTCGGGGACGTAGAGCGCGCGATAGTTGTCCGCGGTGAGCTCGACCGCGATGTGCTCGAGATACGTCGGGCTCTCTGGCCGTAAGTCGACGATGATGTCGAGGATCGAACCCCGGGTGGCCCGCACCAGCTTCGTCTCGGCTGCTGGGGGGCACTGGAAGTGCATCCCGCGAAGGGTTCCCTTCCGCTTGTTGAATGCGATGTTGGACTGCGCGATGAGCGGCTTCAGGCGATGTTCGGTGAACTCACGCTGACAGAAGGCGCGCGCGAAGAATCCGCGGCTGTCGTCGCGCGGCTCGATGTCGATGATGAACGCGCCGGCGAGCTTGGTCTCCGTGAAGATCATGTCATCCTCCGAACCGAATCATGCGGCCACGGGTTCGCTGACCCAGCGGAGATCGGGACCGAGGTGGCCCGCCGCGATCAGATCCTTGAGCTGATCAATCCTCCGGTAGCGTGGCCCTTCGAAGTCTTCGATCTTAAGTCCGACGTCCTGGTACGCCTCGTGGAGCTGCCTCGCGCCCTTGCGCGCGTCCCATACCGGCTGGAAGCTGGGAAGAACGCGCGCGATCTTGCTGAAGTCAGCCCGATAGTTGCGACGATCCGGACCTGCTCCGTCGGCGAAGACGATCTCGCACCCCGGTACGGTTTCCTTGACGATCTCGGCGATCTCGCGGACGCGGTAGTTCTGATCGTTGCGGCCGACGTTTAGGGCCTGCGCGTGGACAGCTTCACGCGGTGCAGCGAGCGTCGCGAGAAAGGCGCGCGAGATGTCTTCGATGTGCACGATCGGTCGCCAGGGCGTGCCGTCGCTCTTCAGGAGCACCTTGCCGGCGGTGAACGCCCACGCGACAAGGTTGTTGAGCACCACGTCGAAGCGAAGTCGAGGCGAAACGCCGTACGCCGTCGCGCAGCGCAGGAACGTCGGCGTGAAAGAGTCGTCGGCAAGCAGCGCGATGTCGCGCTCGGCGCGCACCTTCGACTCGCCGTACGCCGTGACCGGATTGAGCGCGGATTCTTCGGTCACGGGCGCGTCGCCCGCCGCGCCGTAATTGCTGCAGGACGACGCGAGCACGAACCGTTCGACCCCCGCCTCCTTGGCGAGCGCGGCCAGCCGCACCGAGGCGAGATGGTTGATGTCGTAGGTGAGCTGCGGGTTGAGGTCGCCCAGCGGGTCGTTGGACAGCGCCGAGAGGTGCGCGACGGCGTCGAACCCTCGCAGGTCGGCGGCCTCCAGCGAGCGCACGTCTCTCTCGATCGTGCGGATCGACTCGCTCCATGGGCCGAAGGTCGATCGCCGGTAGAGGTCGGTGTCGACCCCGACGACGTCGTGACCCGCGCGCACCATCATCGGCGCCATGACCGTCCCGATGTAGCCGCGGCTTCCGGTGAGCAGGATCCTCAACTCGCGCCACCCAGCTGGAACACCGACGCATAGCGAAGGCTCCAATCATGTCGGCCGCTGTCGAGCGGCTCCAGACCCCAGTACCGCCACGGCCAGGAACGGCGTAACGAGCGATCGCCTTCGTGGATTTCCTCGATCAGGTCCGTGACGGGCTTCCAGCCGAGATCCGCGGCGACGTCCGTTCGCATGTCGAGATCTACCCCCGAAACGACGAGGTGGCCCCCCTCAGCGACGAGGCGTGCGATGTTCCGTAGACATGCTCCCGCCTCCGCAGGGTCCATGTGGCAGAGGAAGTCGTTGGCCACTACGACGTCGTACCTTCCGAAGACATCGCCGATGGCCGGATCGCGCAGGTCCCCGACCTGCCACCGGATCCCCTCCCGGATCCAGGGCCTCACTCTCAAGCCGCGAGGCTCAGTCTCGAAGATGTGCTCGATCTCCTCACGCGTGAGCCGTTCGCATAGCGGCTCGTTCGCGAGCTCGGCGACACCGATCGGATAGAGGCCTTCGCGCGCGACCTCGAGGACCTCGGGCGAGATATCTACGCCATCGATGCGGAGCGAGAGATCCGGCGCCGCGGAGCGGATGGCCCACGCGAGCGAGTAGGCCTCGGCTCCGATGCTGCATCCCAGCACCGCGACTCGTAGGGGCGCTCCCCGCGGATGTTCGCCGGCCAGGCGACAGATGAGCTGTAGCTGCGGCCGATTGCGGACGAAAAACGTACCGAAATACTGTTGCCGCTGACCGCTCGACCGGACGAGCGCGTGCATGAGCCGCCCGTACGCGATCGCCGGCGGAAGACCCTTCAGGGACGCTGGCAGAGCGTCCCACACCCCTTCAGCGATGCGCAGATAGATGCCGAGCGGGGACTTCCCGAGGATCCGCAAGTTTGCGGTTCGAGCGACGAGCCCCGCGCTGACTCCCTTCAGCTTGCTCGGTCCGACGCCGGCCGGCGCGGCAGAGGGGATGAGACTTGCCCGAGCCGCAGAACGATCCAGCACATCCTCCGTAAGCCGGACGAGCGCGTCCGGGTACATGCAGGATTCGAGGATCAGCGGATTGAGTTCCCGTTGACGTCTGGTGGAGCCACCGGACTGTCGCTGCGTGCGGTGCGCGGAAATACGGGCGAACGTCATTGCGCGACGCGAAGTCTCCTCAATCCGGTGGAGATTGCATACTCGCGTGACGTCGTCACGTCTCCGCGGAGCCTGGGGGTTACTGGGCGCACTCGTCCTGGCGGTAGTCGTACCGGTCAACGCGATGGCGGCGTCTATCGCCTCATCGCCCTTCACCGGGATCGAAGACCCGCTCTCCGAAAACGGAGCGTGGGTGCCGCTCACGAGCCCGGGACTGTTTCCGAACGGCGGGCGCTTCCAGAAGAACAACGGCGCCTTCCCCGACAAGGCCCCGCCGGACCACGCCGGTGCGCACACGTCGGCTGCGGTGCCCCCTGACCATTACTCGCAGATCGTGGTCGGCCACCTCGGAGGTCCGCAGAACAACGTCGGGCCGATCGTTCGCGTGCAGACCTCCGGGCCGTCGACCGACAGCCACTACCTCTGGTGGGCCAGCACTCTGAACGGCGTGAACGGGCTCTATCGCGACGACGAGGACAGCACCGGCCACCACCCGACCAAGATCGCCTCCTCTTCGCCGGTCGTTGACGGCGACAGCCTCCAGCTGATCGCCCGCGGTCCGGTCATCTACGGGATGAAGAACGGCACCACCCGCGACTTCATCTACAACACGGGCGCGGACGCGACGAAGTATTCGGGAGGCAGCACCGGCATCCTCGGGTGGGCGGGCAACGGAGTCGTTAGCGACTCCAAGATCGCCTCATGGTCGACGGGTGCCGCGCCCGCATCCCCGGCAACAACCTGGGCATCCTCGACTTTCCAGGGGACGGAGGACCCGCTCGACGAAGGGGACCGCTGGTATCCGCTGCCGGGCTACGGCGGGTTCCGAAAGGCCGCTGGCGTTGCAGTGGGACGGACCGACACTCCGAACGGGCATCAGGCCGAAGGGGTCTGGGGGATCACGGCGCCCCCGAAGCAGTACTCCGAGGTCACGCTGGGCACCGCCGCGGCCGGTGGCGGCGGACCGATCGTCCGCATCGACCGCAACGCTGCGGGGCAGACGGGATGGCTGCTGTTCCTCTACGCCGACAACCCCGGTAACTCAGGTATTTACAAGATGACCCCGGGCGTACCCGGGTGCTGCTTTGCGCTCATGCGTCCGTTCACGCCCACCATCGTCTCGGGAGACAAGTGGCGTCTCGCCGCCGACGGGAACGTCCTCGAGGTCTTCCGGAATGGCGTGTCGCAGTTCACCTTCACCACGGATGGCGCGTACACGACCGGCGACGTAGGGATCGAGGAGTTCACCGGACCGGCCGGAGGGTTCGCCTTCGTGGGGTGGGAGGGCGGCGATCCGGCCGGAGCCGGCGACACGATCCCGCCGACCGCGCCGTCGAACGCGAGCGCGACGGCGACGAGCAGCACCGAGATCGGCGTGAGCTGGACCGCGTCGACCGACAACGTCGGGGTGACTGGCTACCTCGTGGAACGTTGCCAGGGCGCGCCTTGCGGCAACTTCGTGCAGGTCGCGAGCGTCGCGGCCAGCCCGTTCAACGACAGCGGCCTCACCCCCAGCACGAGCTACAGCTACCGCGTCAGAGCGACCGACGCCGCGGGCAACCTGAGCGCGTACTCGAATGTCGCGAGCGCCACCACGCAGACGCCGCCGCCGCCGCCCGACACCGAAGCGCCGACCGCGCCGGGCCTCCTGCTCGCGACGCCGACGACAACCTCTGGAATCGATCTCTCGTGGGGCTCGGCGACGGACAATGTCGGGGTCACGGCGTACCTGGTGGAGCGCTGCGCCGGCCTCGCGTGCGGGGACTTCGTCCAGATCGCGGCCGTGTCCGGGACGACCTACAGCGATTCCGGACTCTCCCCGGCCACGAGCTATAGCTACCGCGTCCGGGCGACCGACGCCGCCAAGAACCTGGGCGCGTACTCGAATGTCGCGACCGTCGTGACGCTCGCTCCACCACTGACAGCGCCTTCGAACGCGTCGGCTACGGCGCCGGGGTCCGCTCAGGTGCGGGTCTCGTGGACCGCCTCCACCGGTGGCGTCGGCGCAAAGGCGTACCTGGTGGAGCGATGCCAGGGCGTCCTGTGCACGGCCTACAGTCAGATCGCCACGGTCGCCACCGCTTCGTTCGAAGACAGCGGTCTCACCGCGAACACGACCTATCGCTACCGCGTCCGGGCGAAGGACGCCGTCGGCAACCAGAGCGACTATTCGAACGTGGCGACCGCAGTGACGCTCGGCCTCGGCCTGTAGGGCGGCGGCCTTTGCCCAAACGTCTCGTGCGGAAGCGGAGCCGCTCGGCGCGCCTCATGGCCCTCCTCATGAGCGGCCTGCTCGCGGCGGTACTCGTCCCCGCTACCGCGGTCGCGGCCGGAGCCATCGCCTTGTCGAGCTTCGTGGGTACGGAGAACCCGCTCTCGGAGAACGGCCTGTGGGCGCCGATCACGTCGCTCTCGCCGAACGGAGGTCGGTTCCAAAAGAACAATGGCGCGTTCCCCACGCTCTTGGCACCGGACCACGCCGGCGCCCGCACGACCGCCGCCGTGCCAGCCGATCACTACTCGGAGATCGTGGTCGGCCACGTAGGGCCGACGGTCCCGGCCCTGACGACGTACAACAACGTCGGACCGGTCGTCCGCGTCCAGACAGCAGGGGCGTCACTCGACAGTCACTACCTGTGGTGGGCAGCGCAGCCCAACGGCGTGAACGGCCTCTACCGGATCGACGCGACCGGAACGACGTACCAGCCGAACCTGCTCATGCAGACGTCGTCCGTCGTCGACGGTGACAGGCTGCGGCTGATCGCGCGGGGGAACGTCATCTACGGCATCAAGAACGGCGTCGTCCGCGACTTCATCTACAACACCGGCGCGAACGCGACGCGGCTCGGCGGCGGCTCGACCGGAATGCTCGCGTACACCAACACGAACGTCTCGGACGCGGTCATCGCGTCGTGGTCCACCGGCGCCGCACCGACGTCCTCGGGCACCGTCGCGAGCTCGACCTTCGCCGGCGTCGAGGATCCCCTCGACGAGGGCGATCGGTGGTACCCGCTCCCGGGCTATCAGGGCTTCCGCAAGGCGGGCGGCGTCGCGGTCGGCCGCGAATCGGGACACAACGCATCCGGCGTCTGGAGCATCAGCCCGCCGGCGAAGCAGTACTCCGAGGTCACATTGGGCACCGTGACGAGCGGTGGAGGCGGGCCGATGGTGCGCATCGACCGCACCAGCGCCGTGCAAACGGGATGGCTGCTCTTCCTTTCGCTCGACAACCCGGCGACTTCGGGGATCTACAAGACGAACCCGAACGGGAGCTTCACCGGAGTCCGGCTGTTCACTCCAACGATCCTCCCGGGCGACAAGTGGAGACTCAGCGCTGACGGGAACGTCCTCGAAGTGCTCCAGAACGGAGTCTCGCAGTTCACATACACGACCGACGGCTCTTACGCCAGCGGCGACGTGGGGATCGAGGCGTTCGGCATGTCGTTCGGCTTCGTCGCGTGGGAGGGCGGAGCCACTCCCGGCTCGGCGGATACCACCCCGCCGACAGCGCCGTCGAATGCCAGCGCGACGGCCACGAGCTCGAGCCAGATCAACGTCACGTGGAACGCGTCGACCGACAACGTGGGCGTGACGGGCTACCTCGTCGAGCGCTGCCAGGGCGCGAACTGCGCGACCTTCACCCAGGTCGGCAGCGTCGCGGCGAGCCCGTACAACGACACCGGGCTCTCACCCGGCACGAGCTATAGCTACCGCGTCCGGGCCACCGACGCCGCGGGGAACCTGAGCCCCTACTCGAATCTCGCCAGCGCGACGACGCAGCCGCCGCCGTCGGACACGCAGCCGCCGACGGCGCCCTCGAACGCGAGCGCGACGGCGACGAGCTCGAGCCAGATAAACGTCACGTGGAACGCGTCGACCGACAACGTGGGCGTGACGGGCTACCTCGTCGAGCGCTGCCAGGGCGCGAACTGCGCGACCTTCACCCAGGTCGGCAGCGTCGCGGCGAGCCCGTACAACGACACCGGGCTCTCACCCGGCACGAGCTATAGCTACCGCGTCCGGGCCACCGACGCCGCGGGGAACCTGAGCCCCTACTCGAATCTCGCCAGCGCGACGACGCAGCCGCCGCCGTCGGACACGCAGCCGCCGACGGCGCCCTCGAACGCGAGCGCGACGGCGACGAGCTCGAGCCAGATAAACCTCACCTGGACCGCGTCGACCGACAACGTCGGCGTGACCGGCTACCAGGTCGAGCGCTGCGCGGGCGCGACCTGCACGACCTTCGCGCAGGTCGCGAGCGTCGCGGCGAGCCCGTACAACGACACTGGGCTCTCACCCAGCACGAGCTATACCTACCGCGTCCGGGCCACCGACGCCGCGGGGAATCTAAGTCCCTACTCCAACGTGGCGAGCGCCACGACCCCGGCCGCACCTCCGCCGTCCTCCGGTCTTGTGGCGGCGTACGCCTTCGGCGAGGGCAGCGGCACGACCACCGCCGACGCCTCTGGCAAGAGCCACACCGGCACGCTGCAGGGCGGCGCCACCTGGACGACCACTGGCAAGTACGGCAGTGCGCTCTCCTTCAACGGGACGACGAGCTACGTGGACCTCGGCAACGCCGCCGACCTGCAACTCACCGGGAGCATGACCTGGAGCGCTTGGATCTTCGCCAGCGCCAACCCACCCGACGACGGCCAGATCATCGCCAAGTCCGGTGGCGCGGGCTGGCAGTTCAAGACCAGCCCGGACACCGGCCAGCACACCTT
>VBGU01000259.1 GCA_005881085.1 Chloroflexota bacterium
CGGTTTCGCATCGATCGGTGTGAAAACGAATGGAGGCTCATACACGAACACGATCGGCACGACGTGCGGCCGCGCGTACTGGTCCGCGGTCGCGAGGTGCGCCACGCGTTCCAGAGTGAGAAGCTCGAGGGACCGCGTGCTGAGCTTCTCGCTCATTCCCGCAGCCGTGGGAGGACCTCCTTCGCGTAGAGCCGCATGGCGCGCTCCTGATCCTGTCCGGGAAAGTGGAAGACGAGGTGGTCGAAGCCCCACTCGAGGTACGGCTTGATCTTCGCGACGTGCTCGTCGGGATCGGTCGACACGATGAATCGCGTGTGCGCCTTGCTCTCCGCGGCCTTAGCGCGCCGCTCCATTTCGCGCGGATCTTCGACACCCGCCTTGTCCTCGGCGGGAAGCGCGAGCGCCGCCCACTCCTTCGTGTCCTCCATCGCGCGGTTGCGGTCGTGATCGAAGCTCACCTTCATCTCGATCATCCGCTCGAGCTTCGCGGGCTCCTTGCCGGCCTCGCGCGCGCCCTTGTCCAGCGCTGGTAGGAGGGTCTCCTTGTAGAGCTCGGCGCCCTTGCCGCTTGTCACGATGATCCCGTCGCCCTCGCGCCCGGCGAAGGTCGCCGCTTGGGGCCCGCCCGCCGCGATGAGGAGAGGGATCGGGTGCGACGGCTTGTCGAAGAGATTGGCCGCCCGAGTGTGGAAGTACTTGCCGTCGAAGGTCACGTATTCCTCGGACCAGAGTTGCTTGATGAGCTTCACCGCCTCCCGGAGGCGGCGCAAGCGCTCGCCGGGCTCAGGCCAGTCGGTCGTCGTGAGCGGCGTCTCGTTCATCGACTCGCCGCTCCCGAGGCCGAGGAACACGCGACCGGGTGCGAGGAGCGCGATGGTCGCCATGGCCTGGGCCACGATTGCCGGGTGGTACCGGAAGGAGGGGGTCACCACGCTCGTGCCCAGACGGGCCCGTGACGTTCTTGCGGCCGCGGCGCCAAGCCACGCGAACGCGAACGGCGCATGGCCGCCGGTATTCCGCCACGGATGGAAGTGGTCGCTTATGGCGATGCTGTCGTAGCCAAGCTCCTCCGCGAGCACGGCGTAGTCGAGGAGCCGCTTGGGGTCGAACTGTTCCGCCGACGCTTTCCACCCGAGCGTTAACACTTACCTCTATGAAGACTACGGCGCGCCTGGGGAATGCAGCGCGCCCTCCATCGGTTACGACCACCGTGGCTGCTTCCTGAAGACACTCGTCTGCGCGCTGTCGGCATGACTCTCTCGATCATCCCGGTCCACGGGATCCCCGAGGTGCGGCCGCGTGACGATCTGGTAGGCCTTCTCCTCACAGCTGTTGCCGCCGCGGGCGACAAGCTCATCGACGGAGACGTCCTGGTGGTGGCTCAAAAGGTCGTCTCCAAGAGCGAGGGCCGCCTCGTTCGCCTCGCGGACGTCACGCCAGGAAAACGCGCGCTCGAGATGGCGGAGGAGTCCGGCAAAGATCCGCGCCAGCTCGAGGTCGTGCTCGGCGAGTCGAAGCAGATCGTGCGGTGGGAGCGCGGTGTTCTGATCGTGGAGACGCGCCACGGCTTCGTGTGCGCGAACGCGGGAGTCGATCGGTCGAACGCGGGCGCGCCCGACACGGTCGTCCTTCTGCCCCTCGACCCAGACGCGTCCGCCTCGCGCATCCGCGATGAGATCGCCGAGCGAGCAGGCGCGACTGTCGCCGTCGTCATCACGGACACGTTCGGTCGCGCGTGGCGCGAAGGTCACACGAACGTCGCGATCGGCATCGCCGGTCTGCCCGCGCTCAAGCGGTACATCGGACAGCGTGACCCCGAGGGGTACGAGCTCCGGGTCACCGAGATCGCCGTTGCCGACGAGATCGCGGGTGCCGCCGAGCTCGTCATGGGGAAGCTGGATCGGTGCCCCGTGGCGATCGTGCGCGGGCTGACCTTCGAAGACTCGGACGAGACCGCGCACGAATACGTGCGCCCGGCCGCGCGCGACATGTTCCGCTAAGGAGCACGCCATGAAGATCAGACGAGTTGTTCCCAACCTCAGGGGCACGAAGATGCCCGAAAGCCGAGCCTTCTACGTGGACGTGATCGGCCTCGAGCTCGCCATGGATTTGGGCTGGATCATGAGCTTTTCGTCAAAAGACAATCCCACGGCGCAGCTCAGCGTTCTGACAAACGATGCGACCGCTCCGACGCATCCCGATGTGTCGATCGAGGTGGACGACCTCGACGCGGTGCACGCCCGCGCGGTCGCGAGCGGCGCCGAGATCGTCCACCCCCCGACCATCGAGCCGTGGGGAGTACGTCGCTTCTTCGTTCGCGATCCGAACGGAGCGGTGATCAACGTTCTCACGCACGTCGCGAAGCGCTGATGGCCCGCTCCGGGCTGACCCAGGCGCAGCGCGCATTCCTCGAAGAGAAGCGTTTCGCAGTCGTCGGCTCGCGCAATCCGGATGGATCGCCGCACCTCGCGGTCATGTGGTACCTCTTAGATGGAGACGACGTCGTCGTGAACAGCGCCCAGGGACGAATCAAAGATCGGAACCTCGCGGCTGATCCACGTATGAGCGTGCTGGTCGAAGATGGATATCGCTGGATCCGCATCGACGGCCGCGCAACGATCGAGCACGACCAGGCGATCGCACAGGCTGACATTCGCCGATTGGCGGCTCGGTACTACGAGGACGAGCGCAAGGTGGACGAAGCGGTCAAGAACAACTTCAGCAAGCAGCACCGGATCACCTACCGCCTGCCGGTCCGGCGGATCGCTTCCGAGGAGTTCTAAAAAGAAAGAGGCCCCGTCTTCGACGGGGCCTCTTTCGATCCGCGTTCGGAGCGCTAGTTAGGCGTACCGGCTGCGCGAAGCCGACGGACGCACCTGCTCGAAGCAGGAGCTGCAGTAGACCGGCTTGTCGCCGCGGGGCTGGAACGGCACGCGTGCCTCACCGCCGCAGTTGCTGCAGGTAGCCGTGAAGAACTCACGGGGACCACCCATGCCACGGCTTCCGCCGTAGGCACTGCCGCCGCCGCCCATGCCACCGGAGGCGCGACGCGCCGCACGGCAGGTGGGACAACGTCCCGGCTCGTTCATCAGACCGCGCGAGGAGTAGAACTCTTGCTCGCCGGCCGTCCATGTGAATTCCTGACCGCAGTCTTTGCAGGTCAGAGTTTTGTCAGAGAAGCTCAATTTGAAGCTTCTCGCCAGGACTTGGGAGGAAGTGCCTCACTTGACCCGCGTGGTGACTCTTGTCGCCGCTGCCCCTTTGGGGCATCTCAAGCCTAACAGTTCAACGCTGATCGGGGAAGGTATGTGGATAAGCTTCGCCCAGCCATTCGTCGTACCACTCGCCCGATCGGAACCAGGATTTGCGATACAGACCCATTTGCTGGTATCCGGACTTCTCGTTCGCGCGGCGCGATCCGCGGTTCGCGAGGCCGATCCAGTTGTGGACGCGGTGCAGCCGCAATTCTCTCCAGGCGAAATCGGTCCGAAGACGCACTGCTTCACTCGCGATGCCTCGGCCGAAGAGATCGTGTCGACCGATGAAGATCCCACTTTCGCCATCCCGGCGAACCCAATCGATGCCGAAGATCCCGGTGAATCCCACGGGCTCGTCCTGGTACGCGATGCTCCAGTTCACCGAAGTCTGACTGTCGGCGAACTCCTTGAAGCGCGTCGCCGCATTGTCGTCGGTCACTTCTCCGAATCGCGGGCCCCAGAAGCGGCCGACTTCCGGCTGCATGCTCCACGGCCCGTGGAGCTTAAAGTGCTCGAGGGTCGACGGGACGAGGGAAACGCCGTTCCTGCCCTCGAGACGTGGCCCGAACATCAGCGCGTGGCGTCCGCCGCGACTGGGCCGTACTCCCGCTCGGTCGCGCCCCAGCGCTCGTGCCACGTCTCCTTCGGCATGAAGAGCTGGACCTCATCGACATATCCGCCGTCGCGGTAGTGCACCTCGTGTCCCCGCGCGTATTCCGCGTACCCGAGTCGATCGGCGATCCGAAGGCCGGCGACGTTGTCAGCCCGAACCTCCACGCCCGACCGGCGCAGGTCGAGGTAGTCGAAGAGATAGCGGTGCAGTGCCAGCGCCGCATCCCAACCGTAGCCCTTGCGCCACTCTTCCGGGTCGATCACGAACTGCCGCAGCGTGAAGCCTGACTCGGTCACCGACCAGAAGCTGCCCGCCGCGAATCCGATGAGCCCACCCTCGGCGTCGATGGACCAGAGCACGTCCATCTTTTCCTTGGCCGTCTCCTTGAAGCGCTCTTTCCAGGTCGCCGGCATCGCCGGCTCCTGCCAGACGCTGTGCGCGCGCCTCACGCGCATATCGGCCATCCACCGGTTGTACGTCTCGAGATCCGTTTCGGCGGGAAGACGCAGCGTCGTCTTCTTTCCGCGGATCGTCCCGCCAAGGGCCATCGAATGAGTCTAGGAATTCACCGTGCGACGGGTAGCCGCACCGCGAACTCGGCGCCGCCACCATCAACATTTGACGCGCGGATCGAACCGCCGTGAGCTTGCGCGATCGCCTGAGCGATCGCGAGGCCGAGGCCCGCTCCGTCGCGCTGCGCGTTCTCGCCGCGATAGAACCGCTGAAAAAGCCGTGTCTGCGCGCCCTGCGGCAGACCTGAGCCCGCGTCGCGCACCCGGACCACGATCGCTCCATCGTCGCGGTTGCCGCGGACGTGGACGGTCGTGCCGCGAGGCGAGTGCTTCACTGCGTTGTCGAGCACGTTGAGGAAAAGCTGCGCGAGCTTGTCCGGATCGCCGCGCAGACTCGGCAGCGAGTCCGTCCCGGCGACATCGAAGCTCACGCCCGCATCCTTCGCCTGCACCTCGAGTGCGGCGACCGCGCTTTCGAGCAGACGCGCGGGCGCGACGTCCTCGCGGGCCATCGACTGCGCGCCCGACTCCAGGCGCGCGACCTGAAGAAGTCCCTCGACCATGCGCACGAGCCGGCGCGCCTCGCGGTGGATGATCTCCGCCACGTGCGAGACAGCGTCGCCGCGCGCCTCGCCCTCGACGATCGCCTGCGCGAACCCCTGGATC
>VBGU01000260.1 GCA_005881085.1 Chloroflexota bacterium
GAATCTCAGGCAGGACGGATCGCGACGACCACGCCGTCCTCCGTGCGGCCTCCCTCGGGCACGAGCCGCCAGCAGCCAGGAGTGGATATCGGTTTTACCCCGACCAGGTAGCCGACTTCGCCCCACGGTGAAGCTGATCCGTATCCGCCGACCGACCAGCGAACCCGGGTGCCCGCAGAGGGGGGATCGAGCCGGTAGGCAATGACAGCAAGCGAGGTCGCAGGACCGCCGCCTCGCCAGACGACAACCAGGGTCTCTTCAACGTCAGCCTTGACCGAGGTCGAACCCACCACACCAAACTGACCCGTCGTCGTCGCGACCGCCTGGGCGTCACGCCGGGTGGTCGGCTCGCAGATCCCATTCACGAAACCACCCATGTCGTTTCGGCTAGGAGCGCACGAGATCGCGAGGAGCGCGGCGACGAGTACGAGGCGCACGTCCTATCTACATGCACGGTTCGCACCGGGTTCCCGGTAGCCTGCCGGTGATGCCGGCGAACGTGGTCAAGCCTGCCGCCTTCAAGGTGGCGATCGACTCCTCCCCGCTCCTGCCAGGGATGCGACCGATCGAGCTCCGCTACCAGGAAGGCGGGCGCGGTGCGCCGATCGTCCTCCTGCACGGCGGCTGGGGCTATGGCTTCTATCCGCACGACGACGCGATCGCGAAGCTCGATCGCCGATTCCTGATCCCCGACCGCACCGGCTATGGCGGCTCACCCCACATCGACGAGCTGCCGCCGAAGTTTCACCTTGCCGCGGCGATCGAAACCGAGAAGCTCCTCGACGCGCTGCGAATCGGGCGCACCGTGCTCTGGGGCCACAGCGACGGCGCGGTCATCGCGACGATCCTCGCGCTGCGCGACCCCGAGCGTTACGACGGGATCATCGTCGAGGCGATCCATCTCGATCGCGAGAAGCCGCGGTCGCGCGACTTCTTCCTGCGGATGCAGAGCGACCCCGACGCGTTCGGCGAGCGCGTAACGCGGAAGCTTGCGGCCGAGCACGGCGAGGACTACTGGCGGACGATCATCCGCGCCGGTGGTCGCGCGTGGCGCGATATCGCGGCGACGCCGAACGAGGACTTCTACGAGCACCGCCTTCATGAACTGAGCGTGCCGATGCTCGTCGTGCATGGTGCCGACGACCCGCGGACCGAGCCCGGCGAGCTCGACCGCATCCGTCGCGAGGTCCCAACCGCTCGGATCGAGATGATCGAGGGTGGAGGGCACAGTCCCCACAGCACCCGCGCCACGGCCGCGCAGGTCACGGCGATCGTTGACGACTTCCTCGCCTCGCTACCCGGCTCCTGATCACGTCGCGTCCTGCCGAAGCGATGGGCGCTGCGTATCATCCCGCCCGATGACACGGACGTTCGCGAGCCTTCTCGCGGGCATGCTTCTGCTCGCATCGTGTGCCGGGGCGGAGGCGCCGCCGAGCGCCACGCAGGTGCTCACCGGTAGCGGGACGCCGCAGCCGAGCCGCGCGAAGATCGTCGTGTCCTACAGCAACGTCCTGGCCGACTTCTTCCCGGCGTACGTCGCCAAGGAAGCGGGCATCTTCGATCAGAACTTCCTCGATGTGGACCTCCAGCTCATCGCGAGCACAACCGGCCTGCCCGCTCTCCTTTCAGGTCAAACGCAGATCGCGCACATCGGTGGCTCGGAGGCGCTCACCACGACGGCCGGTGGCGGCGACGTCGTCGTCGTCGCGAACACCGGTCCGGTATGGCCGTACCAGCTCTATGCGGCGGCGGACATCAAGACGCCCGCGGACCTCAAAGGCAAGAAGGTCGCGATCGCCGGCGTCGGCGGTACGTTCGACATCGGCATCCGCACGATGCTACCGAAGCTCGGCTTGATTCCGGACACGGACGTGACGGTGTTCTCGACAGGCTCGACCGCGAATGCGACGGCCGCGCTCCTGAGCGGCGGCGTTTCGGCGACGCTGTCATCGCCTCCCGACACGCTGAAGCTCGAAGCGGCGGGTTTCCACTCGCTCGCGAAGATGGCCGATCTGAACCTGCCGACCGCCGCGACGACGATCGTCGTCACTCGCGCCTTCGTCAACGCCAACAAGACGGTCGTGCAGCGGTACGTCGACTCGATCGTCCAGGCGATCGCGAAGGCCCGCGCCGACCGGCCCGGGACGATCGCCGCGCTCAAGAAGTATCTGAAGTCCGACGACGACAAGGGCATGCAGGCCGCGTACGACTGGTACGTGGGCACTGTCCTCAAGGATCCGCCCCTACCGACGGCCGCTCAGCTGGCGGGCATCCAGGAAGTCGTCGCGAAGTTCAACGACAAAGTGAAGACGGTCGATCCGGCGAAGATCGTCGACGATTCGTTCGTAAAGAGCGCGCTGGACCGGGGACTCCTGAAATAGGCCGACGGCTCCGGCCGGCTCCCAGTGGTATAACCATTTGCCAATTGGACCCCTCGCCCGGCACGGGCGAGGGCGGGAGATGGGCATGGCTGTCGCCGAGCGTCCGACCCGCACTTTCCGTGACCTCCGTGATTGGCTGAAGCGCATCGACGACCTCGGCGAGCTGCGGGTCGTTCGTGGCGCCCGCTCCGAGGACGAGATAGGCATGGCGACGGAGCTCGCCGGCCGCGTTCACGGGACGCCGGCGCTCCTGTTCGATGAAATACCGGGCTACAAGAAGGGATTCCGGGTGCTCTCAAACGGCCTCGGGTGGTTTCCCCGGCTCGCGCTCACGCTCGGACTCGACCCGAAGAAGTCTCCCGAGGAGCTCGTCCGCGCGTGGCAGAAGCGCGTATCCGAAGGCATCACACCGATCCCGTCGATCGAGGTGAAGGACGGTCCGATCTTCGAGAACGTCAAGCGCGGCACGGACGTCGACATGACGATCTTCCCCGCGCCGAAGTGGCATGAGAACGACGGCGGCCGGTACATCGGCACTGGCAGCTTCGACATCACGCGCGATCCCGACAACGGCTGGGTGAACCTCGGCTGCTATCGGGTGATGGTCCACGACAAGAACAAGCTTGGCTTCTACATCTCGCCCGGCAAGCACGGCCGGATGCACCGCGACGCGTGGCTCGCGCGCGGGGAGAAGATGCCGATCGCGTTCGTCGCCGGCGGCGACCCGCTGCTCTTCCTCGCGGCCGCGACCGAGGTCCAGTTCGGCCTGACCGAGTACGACTGGGCCGGCGGGGTGCGCGGCGAGCCGTACCGCGTCGTGAAGGGACCGGTGACCGGGCTCCCGCTCCCGGCCGACGCCGAGATAGTCATCGAGGGCTGGGTGGACCCGAAAGAGCGGATCGTCGAGGGTCCCTTCGGCGAGTGGACCGGCTACTACGCGAGCGACGCGCGTCCCGAGCCGTTCATGCAGGTCGAGGCCGTCTACCACCGCAACGACCCGATCATGCTCGGCTCGCCGCCGAACCAGCCCCCCGACGAGCAGTCCTTCTACCGCGCATTCCTCCGATCGGCGTTGCTGCGTTCGGAGCTCGAGGCGGTCGGAGTTCCAGGGATCAAAGGTGTCTGGTGCCACGAGGTCGGCGGCTCGCGGCTCTTCAATGCGGTGAGCATCGAGCAGCGGTATGCCGGACACGCGCGTCAGGTCGGGCATCTTGCGGCGACGGTGCATGCGGGCGCGTACCTCGGCCGGTACGTGATCGTCGTCGATGAGGACATCGACGTGATGGACCTGAACGACGTGGTGTGGGCGATGAGCACCCGCTCGGATCCGGTCGAATCGATCGACATCATCAAGCGCGCGTGGAGCGGACCGCTCGACCCGCGCATCCCGAAAGACCGCAAGGGCCACAGCTCGCGGGCGATCATCGACGCCACAAGGCCGTTCGAGTGGCGGGCGGACTTCCCGCCGGTGAACACACCGAGCGCCGAGGTAAAGCGCAAGGCGAAGGAGAAGTTCGGCTATCTGCTCCGGGGCGAGCCGCATCCGACCGACGGGAAGCTGAGCTAGCTCCGATGTACGACCGCTCCGCGAAGCTCGCCGCGAAGGGCGTCGTCATCGAGTACTGGCTGCACCGCTCGAAGACGATTTTCAGGGCCGTCCAGGGAGTCGATCTCACGGTGCGCCCCGGCGAGTTCCTGGCGATCGTCGGCCCGTCGGGCTGCGGCAAGACGACGTTCCTCAACGCGGTCGACGGCCTCATTCCGATCGCGGAGGGGAGCCTCACGCTCGACGGGCGCGAGATCACGAAGCCCGGCGCCGATCGCGCGATGGTGTTCCAGCAACCCGGTCTCCTCCCGTGGCGCACAGTCCTGGGCAACGTCATGTTCGGCGTCGAAGCGCAGGGAACTATGACCAAGGACGAGGCGCAGAGACGGGCGAAGCAGCAGATCGAGCTCGTGGGCTTGAAGGGGTTTGAAGACGCATACCCGCTCGAGCTCTCGGGCGGCATGCAGCAGCGCGTGAACCTCGCCCGAGCCCTTCTCACCGACCCGGAGATGCTCCTCCTCGACGAGCCGTTCGCGGCGCTCGACGCGCAGACGCGCGAGATGATGCAGCTCGAGCTCCTGAAGATCTGGTCGCAGACGCGCAAGACGGCGCTCTTCATCACGCACGACATCAAAGAGGCGATCTATCTCTCGGACCGCGTCATCGTCTTCACTCGCCGTCCTGGTCGGGTGAAGAACGAGCTCGAGATCAAGCTGTCGCGCCCGCGCGACCTGCGCGTGAAACGCGACCCGCAGTTCCTCACCTACGAGGACGAGATCTGGGAGTCGATCCAGGAGGAGCTCGCCGTGCCGGCTGAGCGACTCATGGCGGGAATGCCAGCCGCATGAGCATCCAGAGTTGGGAGCCAGCCGCGCCGACGACGACGCTGGACAGACCGCCGGCCCAAGAACGCCGGTCGATCGTGAAGCCCAGCCGGGGCAAGCAGTACGAGCCGATCGTCATCGGCACGTTCAGCGTCATCCTCGCCCTCACCGCCTGGCAACTTGTCGCCAACGCGCGCGTCATGCCGATCCTCTTCCTGCCCGGTCCGAACGACGTCGCGCAGGCGTTCGTAAAGCTCTTCCAGACGGACGACATCTGGCTGGACATCGGCACGAGCGGCGCGGAGCTTGGGATCGGTTACGGCATGGCGATCGCCATCGGTCTGGTGACCGGCCTGCTGATGGGCTGGTACACGCGGTTCCAGTACGCGCTGGATCCGTTCGTGAACTTCTTCTACAGCACCCCCCGCATCGTGCTCATCCCGCTGTTCATCATCTGGTTCGGCATCGACATGCCGTCGAAGATCGCGGTCATCTTTCTCGGCGCGCTCTTCCCGATCATCATCAACACCATGGCGGGCGTCCGGAACACGGAGGCCGCGCTCCTGCGTGTCGCGCGATCGTTCGGGGCTTCGGATGCGCTCATCTTCCGTCGCGTGGTGCTGCCGGGATCGGTGCCGTTCATCCTCACCGGCTTCCGCCTCGGCATCGGCCACGCGCTCACCGGCGTCGTCGTCGCCGAGCTGATCGCGGCACGGCACGGCGTCGGCCAGCTCATCGCGATCGCGGGCCAGACGTTCCAGACACCCAAGATGCTGGCAGGGGTGATCCTCATCGCCGGCACCGGGATGTTGCTCACGACGATCCTCCAGCGCATCGAGAACCGATTTCAGGCATGGCGACCACAGCTCAGGTGATGACTCGCTACGACAGCGCGCAAAGCGGAAAGGTGGGCATCGAGACATGACCAAGACGCTCGCGGCCCTCGTATCGCTCCTGGCGATTCTCGCGACCGCCTGCGGTGGGGGAGCCGCTCCCACGACGGCGACGCCC
>VBGU01000261.1 GCA_005881085.1 Chloroflexota bacterium
CGGGATCGGGGTGTTCGAGCGTCACGATCGGCGTGCGCTCATCGGCGTCGCGCGGACACCGGATCGTCCATCCCTGCTCGAGAGCGCCGTCGACGAGGCGCTGCGACAGAAGCTTGTGCCGTTCGCGCACCGTCTCGATGCCGACCTCGGCGAGCAGCTCGAGACCGGCGCGCGCCGCGTAGATAGCGGCGACCGCCGGCGTGCCGTACTCGAAGCGCCGCGCGCCCCGGCCGTAGTCGAGATGCTCCACGTCGAACGCGAACGGCTCCTTCACGCCCCACCACCCCACCGCGCTCGGACGCGCGCGTTCGGCGATGCTCTCGCGCGCATAGAGGAACGCGATCCCCGGGCCGCCCATGAGCCACTTGAGCGTGCCGCCGACGAGATAATCGACCCCGCTCGCGGTGACGTCGAAGGGGATCGCGCCGATGGACTGGTACGCGTCGACGACGAGAAGAGCGCCTTTCCGATGGCAGATCTGTGCGAGCGCGCGCACGTCCTGTATCCAGCCGGTCGTGAAATACACGTGGCCGGTGCAGACGGCCGCGGTGTGTTCGTCAACGGCACGCTCGAAGAGCTCGAGGGGCACGCGTACGCGGTCCGGGCTGCGCACGAACTCGACACGCGCGCCGCGGTCGGCGACGGCGAGGAACGCGTGGCCATCGGTCGGGAAATCGAGATCGGACACGATCACCTTCGGCCGCTTGGCGTAGTCGAAGGTGCTCGCGATACCCACGAGTCCCGCGGAGACGTTCGGCTCGACCGCGATCTCGTCGACCGATGCGCCAAGCATGGCCGCGAGATCCTCGCGAAGAGCCTCGTACTCGCCGATCCAGTGGTCGTACCACGCGCGCCCGCCCTGCTCGGTCCACTCCTCGAGATACCGCTCGATCCGCTCCCGGCCGCGCCGGTGCAAAGGCGTGAGCGAGCAATTGTTCAGATAGTTCGAGCGCTCGGTGATCGGGAACTCCGCGCGCCACGCGCGCTCCTGAGCGTCGCGGGGGACGGGGGGCAGAGCCCCCCGATCGCTCACCATCCCGCCACGTAGCTCTCGCGACGCGGATCGGCGCCGCCCTCGAGCGTGCCGGTGTCGAGGCGCCGCACCGCGCAGACACCCGCTGCGGCCGGGGAAAAGTCGGGGAGCGTGCGGATGACATGCCCGCGGCGCGCGAGACCGTCGCGCACATCGGGCGAAATGCGCCCCTCCACCGTCAGGACGCCGGGCTCGTACGCGTGCGGGTGGAACGTCCACGGGAAGGAGCGCGAGATCACGCGCGGCGCTTCGATCGCGGCCTGCGTGTTCATGCCGAAGTCGATGATGTTGCAGACGACCTGGACCATCGCCTGGCACTGCGCATCCTCGCCCGGGCACCCGAAAGGCATGAGCGCGCGCCCGTCCTTCATGAGGAGCGCGGGGTTCGGCGTGAGGCGCGGCCGTTTGCCGGGCGCGATCGCGGACGGATGGCCCGGCGTGGTCCAGAGCTGAGCGCCTCGCGTGGAGACGATCATGCCAAGACCGCGGACGAGCGGCGCCCCGAGTCCGGGGTCCGATGGCGTCGCCGCGAAGGCGTTCCCTTCCGCGTCCATCGCGCACGCGAACGAGGTGTCGGGCGCTCCGACGCCTTCCGCGATCCGCGGCCGATAGCCCTCTTGCCCCGCCCGCCCCTCGAAGCGCCATGGGTCGCCCGGCGCGGGCAGCTCCGGATGCGCGCGGTCGTCCTCGATCAGCGCGCGGCGCTCGTCCGCGTACTCCTTCTGGAGCAGGCCGCCGATCGGGACGTCGATCTGCTCGGGATCGCCGAAGAAGCCTTCACGGTCCGCGGCCGCGAGCTTGAACGCCTCGACGTAGCGATGCAGGAACTCGACCGAGCCCGGTCCGAGCGCCGCGACGTCGTAGCCCTCGAGGATGTTCAGCGTCATCGGCACGAGCGGACCCTGCGACCACGGGCCGCATGAATAGACCTCGATGCCGCGGTACGTCGAGTGGGCGGGCGCATCGATCCGCACGCGTTGCGCGCGAAGGTCATCTTTGGTGATCGCCCCTCCGGCCTCGCGCATGAAGGCGGCGATCTCGTCGGCGATGTCGCCCAGATAGATCGAGGCGCGCGCCGCCATGATCGCGTTCGCCCGTCCTTCGCTCTGGTGCGCACGCTCGATCGAGACGAGGCGGCGAAAGAGCGCGCCGAGCTCGCGCTGCACGAGTGTCTCGCCCACGCGCGGTGGCCGCCCGTTCGGAAGGAACACCGCCGCGCTCGTCGGCCACTCCCGAATGCGGTCGGCGAGGCGCTCGATCGCCGCAGCAAGACGGGGATAGACCGGGAAGCCGTCGCACAGCTCGATGGACGGAGCGAGGATCTCCGCGAGCGATAGACGACCGTGCCTCGCCAGAGCGGTGAGCCACGCGTCGGCCGCCGCCGGCGTGACCGAGCGGGCGACGCCGATCGGCATGTCGTCGCCATGCGCCGCGCGGTACGTGTTGAGGTCGAGCGAGGCGGGCCAGTGCCCGAGCCCGTCGATCGTCTCGGGCGCGGGCATCCCGGGCCGGAAAACGATGATCGGCGCGACCCCGCCGAAATCGGTGAGGTGCCGCTCGAGGACGTTCAGCGCGATGCCGGCCGCGACGCCGGCGTCGATCGCATTCCCGCCACGCTCGAACATGCGCGTACCGGCGAACGTCGCGAGGTAGTGGCACGAGCTCACCATGTGGCGTGACGCGAGCAACGCGGGCCGGCCCTGCGTGACCGCGATCGGCGGCGCGGTGTTCTCGATCGGGACTTCGCGCACGCACCAACTTTAGTCGGTACGCTCCGGCGATGCGGATCATGCAATGGCGCGTCCCGCCGTACGACAACGGGTCATACATCGTCGTCGACGATCGTCGCGACGCCGTTCTGATCGATCCCGCGATGGGCGACCGCGTGACCATCGACGCGGTCAAAGAACACGGACTGCACCTTGTCGAGATCCTGAACACGCACGGACATCCCGACCACATCTACGGGAACGCCGCGGTGAAGGAGGCGACGAAGGCGCGACTCGCCATCCATCGGCTCGACGCGTATCGCCTTGGCCCGGAGCGTCCGCCCACGCCGCTCCCGATCCCACCCTGCGAGGCGGACGACCTCTTCGACGAAGGTGCGCTGACCTACGTCGCCGACCTCAAGTTCACCGCGCTCCACACGCCGGGACACACCGAAGGCTCGACCTGCTTCTATCTCGAGAGCGAGAACGTTCTCTTCTCGGGCGACGTCATCTTCCGGGGGAGCACCGGTCGCTGGGACCTTCCAGGCGGTGATCGCGAGCAGATGGAACGCAGCCTCGAGCGCGTGATGACGCTCCCGCCCGCGACCAAGGTCTACCCGGGCCACGGCGCAACGACGACGATCGCCGACGAGATCCCGACCCTTCGCTCCCTGCGCGAGGCTGGCGTCCTTCCCGGCCTTCGCGTGTGACGCGGCGGGTCCGGCTCTTCGCGGACCGCGACTACGCGGCCTTCGTCCGGATCAAAAGACTCGCCGAGCAGCGCGACATCTCGGTCGCTCTGGCGCGTGAGCAGGACGGCCGCTGGGACCACTCGCGATACGAGCAGGTCCGCATCGTCGCGGTCGACGAGGAAGACGCACCGCTCGGCTACGGCGAGATCTAC
>VBGU01000097.1 GCA_005881085.1 Chloroflexota bacterium
GCACGAGTTCGCGGATGACCTGGCCGACCATGACTCCGGGCGGTGTTGATTTGAAGTCCGTCGTCATGAGCGGTCCCACCTTTGCGCCGCTCACAACGGAGGTGATCCGCTCCTGCTGGAGCGTCGAGGTCGCCGCGTTCCAGAGGAAGTAGGCGATGAAGGCGAGCCAGAGGCCGTTGATGGTCGCGTCCAAGCGAAACGCGAGCACGACACCGGCCAGGACCAGCAGAGCCGCGACGACCTGGCCGCCGCGAGCCGCGATCCTGGTCGCGGCCAGCCGATCTTTCAAGATGCCCCAAACGATCGAGCGGAACACGCGACCGCCGTCGAGCGGGAACCCAGGCAGCAGATTGAACGCCGCGAGATAGAGGTTGATCGTCCCGATGTATTTCGCGACCGGCTGAATCGGCTGCAACGCGGGAGCGGATTGGATCAGCGACGGAGCGAAGACAGCAAGGGCGATCCCGATGAGGCCGATCACGATGCTCGTCGCCGGTCCCGCCGCCGCCATGAGGAACTCGGAGATCGCGGAGGGTGGCTCCTTCGCGAGATTGGCGACCCCACCAAGAACGAAGAGGGTGATCGACGAGACGTCCATCCCAAATCGTCGCGCGACCACCGCGTGCGCGAGCTCGTGCCCCAGGACGGACAGGAAGAACAGCACCGCCGCGATCACGGCAATGACGAACGACTTCGTATCGGACCAGGTCACGTTCTCGGCTCCGAACGAGTCAGCGAGCGAGAGCACAACGATGAAGAAGATCAGGAACCACGAGAAGTGGATGCGGATGTCGATTCCAAGAAGCCGCGCTATGCGGATCGAGCCAGGCACGTTTCGGAGCATACCGGGGGTTACGTTGGGCTGACCGCCGGGCGACCAAGTGACGGGGCCAAGGCCTGATCCGATTGCTGTAAGGGAGCGTACGGTAGTCGGGCAGCACAACTCGGGGAGGTATGAATGCGCAGACTAGGAATCGCCGTCAGCACGGTAGCTCTGACCTTCGCAGCAATGGGGATCGCGGCCAGCGCCGACGCTCCACCGCCCACCACCTTTGTCGCCGTCTTGAATGCCGACGAGGAGGTGCCACAGTGCGCGGCAGCGACGAACGCGTCACGCGGCCTCGCGGTCTTCCACGTGACAGATGAGGCAACCGGCACCGTTGAGTTCACGCTCGTTGCGAACAACCTGCCCGGAGACATCGTCGCGGCGCACATCCACCTCGCGCCCAAGGGCGTCGCGGGAGGCGTCGTGCAGCCGCTGGCACCGACGCCTGGCGAGGAGAACGGCGTCATCAAGAAGGGCACGTTTACTAACCCGGCCGTCGTTGCCGGACTCCAGGCGGACGCCTCACGTTATTACGTGAACGTCCACAGCACCGTCTGCCCGAGCGGCGTAATCCGCGGGCAGCTCGGAGACCACGGACCGTAACCGAGAGATGAGGCAGGCGGCGCTCGTGCCGCCTGCCTCGATACTTCGCTAATGGACACTTACCTCGCCGTCGTTGCGAAGCGCGAGGTCCGCGAGTACACGGATCGTCCGGTCCCCGAAGAGATCCTTACGAAGATCCTTCAGGCGGGACGGGCGGCGGGAAGCAGCAAGAACTCGCAGCCGTGGCGCTTCGTCGTCCTCAAGGAAAGACAACACCGCCACGATCTCGCGGACGCGATGATGGCGCCGCGGAATCTCGACCGCTGCGCGGTCGCGATAGCGGTCGTGCTTCTGAACGAACGCCTGCGCTTCGACGCGGGACGCGTCGCGCAGAACATGATGGTCGCGGCGTGGGGTCTCGGCGTCGGCAGCTGCCCGAACTCAGTCCGGCCCGACCAACACGATCGGATGCGCCAGGACCTCGGTGTTCCGGCGGAGGCGGCGATCGCCACGATCGTCACTCTGGGCTATCCCGCGCCCGGCCAGCCACGACCGCGGCCGAAAGCCGATCCCGAAAAGATCGTCGCCAAACTGAATCGTCTTCCGTTGGAAGAGCTCGTTCACCGCGAGCGTTTCAGCGGTTAGCATGTAAATCAAAACCGGAGAGACATTGACCCTCGCACCACCGACCGCTCGCTTCGGCGAGCTCGCGATCCACCCCGACATTTCCCGCGCCATCGACGAGCTTGGGTTCATGGCGCCCACGCCGGTCCAGACGCGCGCCATCCCGATCCTCCAGGCCGGCCGCGACCTCTTCGCTCAGGCGCAGACCGGCACCGGTAAGACCGCCGCGTTCGCCATCCCCATCCTCGAGAAGGTCGACGCGACCCTCAAGCGGCCGCAGGCCCTCGTCGTCGTGCCGACGCGCGAGCTCGCGCTTCAGGTGACACGCGAGTTCGGTGCGATCGGGAAGTACCGCAAGTCCCACGAGGTAGCGATCTACGGCGGCGTCCCATACGGCCCGCAGGAGCGCGCGCTCGCGCGCGGCACGCAGATCGTGATCGGGACGCCCGGCCGTCTTCTCGACCACATCGAAAAGGGAAATCTCGATCTGTCCGGCCTGTTCGTGGTCGTGCTCGACGAGGCCGACCGTCTCCTGGACATGGGCTTCGCACCCGAAGTGCGGCGCCTGCTGCGGCGGGCGCCGGCGCGTCGGCAGACCGCCCTCTTCAGCGCGACCCTCGTCGCCGACGTACGTGAGCTCGCGCAGCGCTTCAGTCACGATGCGGTCGAGGTCGCGATCGAGCCGGAGAAGCAGAACGTCGACAGCATCGACCAGGTGTACGTCGAGGTTCTGGAGCAGGACAAGGTCCGCGCCCTGGAGGAGCTTCTCCGTCGCTACGAGACCGATCAGGTGCTCGTCTTCCGGCACACCAAGCGCGGCGTCGACGATCTCGAGGACAAGCTGAAGAAGAAAAAGCACAACGTCGCGGCAATCCACGGCGACATGACCCAACGCGAGCGCGAGCGCACCCTTGAGCGATTCCGCGAGGGGGATCTCCACGTACTGATCGCGACGAACGTCGCCGCCAGAGGGCTGCACATCGAAGACATCAGCCACGTGGTCAACTACGACCTTCCCGAGGACGCCGACGTATTTACCCATCGGGTCGGGCGAACCGGCCGCGCCGGCAAGACCGGGGTCGCCGTCACCTTTGTGGGGGAGTGGGACTTCGACGAGTTCGATCAACTTCGTGCCAAGGCGGGCGTGCCCTTCCGCCGGGAGATCCTCGAGCTCTACGACCGCTAGTAACCTCTCCGCGTGGCGACGACACGAACCCCCGAGCAGCAGGACGCCTATGCCGTCGTCCGCCTCGATTCGTTCCGCAACTTCACACCGCGCCCGGAGAACGTGAGCGTCCGCAGAGTGGTGCATCACTTCGCGGAGGCGGAGCTCGAGGTCCGGCACCTGAACATGACGGCCCCCACCGGGACCGTCTATTTCATCCAGCGAACGACCGTCGCGCCTCGCATCGAACCGGTTGTCGTGCCGCTCTCCCCGGCGGTCGCGAAGCCGGAGGCTCCCCTATCTCCACGCTCGCGCAAAGCGCGCGCCGAGAAAAAGAGCGGGAAGAAGAAAAAGAAGAAGCGCAAGTAGGACCCCCGAGGCTATGGCGGTCCAGCCGGAGCGTACGCGGGCGTGCATTGAAGATCGCCGCGTCGCATCACAAGAGTGGGCCGGTGATCCATTTCGCCTCGGGTCACTTCCCGGCAGTAGACCCAAGCGCCAGCGTACTCCGCGCCGAAGACTCCGAACACCTCGTCGTCCCGCCTGCTGGATCCGCAACTGACCAGATATCCCCAGCCCATCTTGCCGCCAGGCTCGAGGACTCTCCGCAAGCTCGGAACTTGAACACCCTCCGGATAGACGATCAAAGGAACGGAATCGGCGTTCTCGAAGTCGATCGAGCCTCCCGGGTCACCCATGATCGGACAGCCGCTCAGCCTCGTGTAGCCGATCACAGTGACGGTGCAAATGGCGAATAGACCAAGACACGAAACAGCGACGGTCCGGACTGCTCGCCCCACGACCGCCGAGCGGCCTCCGCGAAGCCATGCCACTGTCTGCCAGCGAAGCGCCAGCAGAAAGACCGTGCTGGCCAAGAGCGCGAGCGGGATCAGGTAGTCGGACCAGTCACCTTGGAACAGAGCGAGCATCGCCACGACGGCGAGACCAGCCCAGACCAAAGCGATCGCGACCGACCGCGCGGAAAGGCTCATTCCGCCAGCAGGTTACGCGGGGACTTTTGCGAGCTCCTTGCGCACGACCTTCGTCGCCTCGATGACCGCGACGCATTTCTCGACGGATTCCTCGACGGTCCGGGTCTTGAGCCCGCAATCAGGGTGCGGCCAGAGCTTCGCCGCCGGAACGTAGCGGAGTCCCTTGCGGATCCCCTCCGCGGCCTCGTCGACTGTCTCGGTCGTGTGCGCGTGCACGTCGACGATCCCGATCGCGAGCTCCTTCGTGAAGGGGTTTCGGTCGAACAGATCGAGCCAGCGGTAGCCGTAGTTCGCCATCGCGAGGTCCAGTTGATCGACGGGGAGGTCGAGCACCTGCGGGTAGATCGCGGCGAAGTCGCCGTAGCAGATGTGCGAGATCGTCTTCGCGGATAGTCCCGCGGTCACGATGCCCATCGCCTCGATCGCGATCTCGATCTCCTCGGGCCGCGCGTGGATCGCGGGCTCGTCGATCTGGATGTACTTCGCGCCCGCCCGCTCGAGGTCGCGCGCTTCGTCGCGAACGATCTCAGCGAGCGCGAGCACGGCGTCACGGCGCGTCGGGTACGCCTCGTTGTAGGACCAGTCGAGCAGCGTGTATGGACCGGTGAGCATTCCCTTCACCGGCTTCGACGTGAGCGACTGCGCATACTCGAACCAGCTCACCGTCATTGGCTTGGGGCGCGAGACCTTCCCCGCGATCACGGGCTTGTGGTAGTAGCGGTTTCCGTACGAGCGCACGAGCCCGCCGATCTTGAATCCCTCGAGCCGTTCCGCGAAGTACGCGACCATATCGCCGCGATACATCTCGCCGTCGACCAGAACGTCGAGCCCGATGTCCTCCTGACGGCGGATCCATTCGGCGGTCGCCTTTCGCTCGAGCTCCTCGAGCTCGGCCGTGCTCAGCTTGCCGCGCGCCGCCTGGCCGCGCGCCTTCGTCAGGTAGTCGGGCTTCCCGAAAGAGCCGACCGTCGTCGTCAGCAACAGGTTGTCAGTCATGCCGGCACCTTCTCTCCGGTGACGAGCCGCGCGCCCTCAACGAGAGCCGTGAGCTTCGCGCGAGCGACGTCACGCGGCAGATATTCGAGCGATGTGGTCGTCGCAAGGACGAGCCGCTCCTGCGGCACAAGCTTGAGGGCGCGCTCCGCGTAGCGCGCGACCTCGTCGGCCGACTCGAGCCGTGTGTTCCGCGCGTCCACGACACCGAGTAGCACGAGCTGCGTGCGAAAAGCGTCGAGGCGGTCGAACGCGGTCGTCTCCCGGCTGCGCACGTCGATGGCGACCGCGGCGACCGGGAACGACGCGAGGGATTCCAGTACGGAATCTGCCGGAAAGAAATAGGTCACGAGTGTCAGCGCGAGATCCGGGTCGGCGAGGCGACGGTACGCCTCACGCGCGAGCTCGATGTACTTCGGCCATGCGGCGACCGCCGGATCCTCGATGTCGATCATCGTGGCGCCGGCGGCTTTCAGGCCCGCGATCTCCCTCGCGGTGGCGTCCGCGATCGCGAGCACGCGCTCCTCAAGGGAGCCGTACTGCTCATCGCGGGCGGCGAGCGTCGCGAAGGTGAGTGGTCCCGGAATCGCCGCTTTGAGCGTCGTCTTCGCGACGCCGGCCGCGAACGTGTAGTCGCGCACCAGGGAACGCCCATCGGTCACGATCCGGCCGTCGATCACCGGTTGACGGAAGTACGTGTTGTTGTCGTAGAAGCGCTCGAGCGGTCCGGGTTCGACGCCCGACCATGCGCGCGCGAACGGCGAGAGGAGATCGTCCCACCGGATCTGGCCGTCGTTCGTGACGTCGACCCCCGCAGCTTCGATCTCGCCGATCGCGGTTCGGGTCACATCGTCGAACACCTTGCCCAGCTCCGGGTCACTGATCTCGCCGCGATCGTGGCGATGGAGCGCACGACGCAGCTCCTGCGCCTCGGGGCCGTCCCCGATCTTGGGATACGCGCCGATCACCGTCGTCTTCATCTCACACCGCCACCTTTACTTCCGGCCGCGGGAGCAACCCGGACGCCTCGACGACGCGCCCGACCGCCTCCGGCCATTCGATCGCGTACAGATGCACACCGCGCACGCCGGGGAGAGACCGCAGCGACTTCACCATCTCGACCGCTATCGCGATGCCCTCGGCTTCGGGGTCGGCCGCCCCCTTCATCCGGTCGATGGCGTCTGGGCCGAACGACAGCCCGGGCACCTTCGCGAGCCGCTCCGCTTGCTCGGGCGAGCGAAGGATCAGCACGCCCGCGATGATGGGCACCTCCCGCGAGGTGCCGCGACGCACCTCGACGAGCCAACGGCTGAACGTCGGGAGGTCGAAGACCGGCTGCGTTTGCAGGAATTCGGCGCCCGCGGCGATCTTGTCGAACGTCTTTTTGACGTCCGCCTCCATCGGCTTCGTGAACGGCGAGGCCGTCGCGCCGATCAGCATCTTCGGCAACGCGGGTTTGATCTCGTCGCCCGACAGAAAGCGGGCCTCATCGCGCATTCCGACGGCCATCTTCACCAACCCGACACCGTCGAGGTCCTTCACATTCACCGCGTCGGGATGATTTCCCAGTTTTGGGTCATCGCCGCTCATGAAGACGAAGTTCTCGATGCCGATGGCGGCAGCTCCGAGCACGTCTGCCTGCAGGGCGATGCGATTGCGATCGCGCCCGGTCATCTGAACGATGGGCTCGAGACCGGCACTCCGCACGATCGTCGCCGCGGGTATCGCCGCCATCTGGACCATCGCACGGTTGCTGTCGGTGACGTTGACCGCATCGACGACGCCCCTGAGCGCCTCTGCCCGGCGGCGCACGACGCCGGCCGCGGCGTTCTTCGGCGGATTGAGTTCCGCCGTGACCAGGAACTCGCCCGATCTGAGAAGGTTCGCCAGTGCGCCCAAAAGAAAAGACCTCTCCTTCTATCTATGACGAGAGGTCTCCCAGTTCGGTCGACCCTCTCATCTTTCCCTGGGTTTACCCACCGGGTCGGAATTGGCACCGCAGCGGGTCTCCGCCGGTTGCCGAGGCGTCACTGGGCCGTTCCCTCAGCCTCTCTAGATGAAAGGGATGCGTATGAAGTTTCGATCGATGCTAGCACGTACACTTCGCCCCCATTCCCATGCCTGATCGGTTCATCGAACGGACGCTGCGCGCCTTTAGCGACGATCTCTCCGCCGATGCGCCCGTTCCTGGTGGCGGGAGCGCGGCGGCATACGCGGGCGCGATGGGCGCGGCGCTGGCCGCGATGGTCGCTCGGATCTCGTTCAAGAAAGAGAAGTCGGAAGAGCTCAAGAGCTACATCGAGGAGACCGACAACCTGCGCGCGGACTTCCTTCGTCTCGTCGACGATGACAGCGCCGCGTACGCGCGCGTCGCCGAGGCGATGAAGCTCCCGCGCAAGACTGAAGAAGAGAAGAAGGAGCGCCAGGAGCGCATGCAGGCCGCGCTCCTTGCGGCTTCGCGGGTGCCCCTCGAGGTCGCCGAGACGGCCCGGAGGCTGCTCGATGCGTGCGAGCGCGGCGTCGCGAGCGCCAGCCCCATGACCGCAAGCGACATCGGGGTTGGCGCGCTCATGGCCGAGACCGCGTTACGCGGGGCCGCCCTGAACGTGATGATCAACCTCGCATCCGTAAAGGACGCCGCTCAGGTGAAGGCGATCTCCGAACACCTCGATCGCGCGGTCGACGGCAGCGACGAGCAGCGCCGGCGCATCACCGACTTCGTCGAATCTCGGATCGCACGCTAGGCCTCACCGTGCGGCTCCTTCACGGCAAGCCACTCGCGGAGAAGCTGCACGAAGGGTCGCGCGAGCGGAGCGCCGCGTTGCACACGAGCGGTATCGCGCCGCGGCTCGCGGCGGTCTCAGTCGGGATCGATCCGGCCGCGAACACGTACCTGCAACGCCTGGCGGCGCGCGGAAAGAAGCTGGACATCGCGGTCGACGAGGTCGCCCTGTCCGGCGACGCGACGGAGCGGCAGCTGATCACGACACTCGAGCGACTCAGCGCCGACGCGGGGGTCCACGGGATCCTCCTACTCACTCCTCTGCCCGGAGCGCTCGACGAAGGTCACATCGTCGATCACATCGTTCCCGCCAAGGACGTCGAGGGAATGAACCCGTTCAACGTCGGGTTGCTCGCCGACGGACGGCCGCGCTTTGTGCCGTCGACCGCGGAGGCCATCGTGGAGCTTCTGAAGTTCCACGGGGTGACGCTGCGCGGTGCGCGCGCCGCGGTCGTCGGGCGCAGCACGGTCGTCGGCCGCCCAGCGGCGTACCTCCTATTGAAGGAGGACGCGACCGTAACCATTGCGCACAGCCGCACACCCGATATCGGCGCGATCACAAGGGAAGCAAGCGTCGTCGTGGCCGCGGTGGGCCGTCCCGGATTCGTGAAGGGCGACATGCTCGCTCACGGAGCGACGGTGATCGACGCCGGAATCAATGTGATGCCGCATGGGATCGTCGGCGATGTCGACGTCGAGAGCGTGACCTCGGTCGCTGCCGCCCTGAGTCCGGTGCCGGGCGGCCTCGGCGCCGTAACCACCGAGCTGCTACTCAGAAACGTCCTGACAGCCGCCGAACGTCACCAAAGGGACTGAGAGCAGACCGCAGGTGGCACGGGCGGGTGGCTTGAGCAGCGTCGGGGTCTTCTGAGCGAGCGGCCCCTGACCGGCGGTCCATCGCGATCCCACGAGGGGCCGAGCGAGGAAGACCCCGGCGCTGCGCACTCGCAATGTCGATGCAGGACCCGTCTGCGGCGAGGGGGCTAGACCTCGATGTTGGCGCTCAGCGGTTTGCTCGCGGCGTACGCCTGCGTGGAGTAGCGCTCGGCGCCGCGCAGGTCTCCGCGTCGTTTGGCCGAGCGTGACAGCCGCATGAGGACGTCGCCGAGCTCGGCGCTCGCGTCGAGCGCCTTGTATGTCGCCGCGACCTCGCGCATCCGGCGCTCCGCCTTTGCGGTGTCGCCGTCGCGGAGATCGAGCTCAGCGAGAACAAGGGTCGCGCCGGCGACCGCACGATCCGCATCGGCGCCCGGCTCGACGATGGCAGCGATCGCGGCCTCCGCACTCGAGCGCGCGAGCGCCGGGTCCTTGGCCTTGAGCGCAACCTCGGCTCTGGTCGCAAAGCAATGCGCGAGGTATGCCGCGGGCCCCGAGATGCGCGCGATCTCGATCGCGCGGGCGACGTGCTCGTATGCGGCTTCGATGCGGCCGGCGTCCGCGGCGATCACCGCCAGGGCATTCCGCATGATGAGCACGCCAACGAGATCCTTGCCGAGCTCCGCCGCTGCGAGCGCCTTCTGGTAATGCCCGGCCGCCGCGTCGTGGTCGCCGAGAGCCCGGTAGGCGTTCCCGAGCCCCTGGTGTATGAACGAGATCCGCGCGAGGTCGCCGATCTCGCTGGACCACTCGAGCGCCTGCTCGTAGTAGGTCGTCGCGGCCTGCGGCTCGCCCAGGTCCTGCGCGCAGCCGCCCAGTGTGATCAGAACCCTGAGCCGTAGGAGCTGATCCGGCGGCTTCGCGTGGTCGATCCGGCGAAGAAGCGCCTCGAGCATCTCGCGCGCACCTCGAGGATTCCCCGCGATCCGCGTCGCGACCGCGAGCTGGTAGTCGGCAGAACGCGCGAGAGGCTCGTCGCCGATCTCCCCCGCGAGCCGTTGAGCGACCGTAAGGGTCTTGATCGCTTCGCGACCCCGGTGGACGAGGTTGAGCGCGGTACCCGCGTACAGGCGGAGGCGGCACGTCTCGCGAACGGAAAGATCTCCCGTATCGAGCAGCTTTTCCGCGTGCCGAAGCGCCTCCGGCGCCGACGTGTAGGTCAGCAGTCCGGCGATGGCACCGATCTCGAGCTCGCGCTCCCCTCGCGCGCGTTCGACGTCCGCGTCGTCGAGGAAATACGACGCCGGCTTACCGAGCTTCTTGGCCATGTGCTCGAGCGAGCGCATCGCCGGGCGGATCTTGCCAAGCTCGATCGCGCTGACGTGCGCGCGCGTGAAGTACGGTGCGCCGAGCTGGGCTTGCGACATGCCCGACGCGATCCGGGCCTCGCGCAATCGCTCGCCGAGCTTCTTGAGGGCGGGGGACAGTGGAGCTGGACGGCGCCGCCGCGTGCGGATCGCGGGCACGCCAAGACCTTAGGCGGCGGACCCTCGGGTGTCAATCCAAAATCGACAGTGAGCGGCGCGGCCGCTCCGCCTAGACTGACCGACGTTGGTTGGGGGAATGATCCGAGTCCTCGTCGTCGACGATCATCCGTCGGTTCGCGAGAACCTCCGCTATCTCGTGAACGCCGAGCGCGACATGGACTGCATCGGCGTCGCGCGCGACGCTCCGGAGGCGGTCCGCCTTTGCCAGGAGCTCCTGCCGGACGTGGTGATCCTCGACGACGAAATGCCGGGCGGTCGCGGCATCCAGGTTCTCGAATGGATCGCGAGCGAGCTTCCCGAAACCCGCGTCGTCATGTACACGCTCGACGCCGACGTGTGCGACGTCGCCCGTAATCTGGGCGCCGGGTGCGTCCTGAAGGACGCGAACTACGAAGTGCTCGTGCGCGCGGTCCGCAACGGAGCCGCGTCGCTGCCGAGGTCCGCCGAGACGTATTAGGGCGCTCGACCGTCACTCCAGCCGGATGATTGGCGGGCGATCGATGTCTTCGAAATGCGTCGTGTCGATGAACCGCAGCTTCCCCATGAGCCGGTCGAGGAGAAGCGAGTGAGTCCGCGCGCCGCGTGCGAAGAAGTGCACGCCCTTCAGGACCTCGCCGTCGGTGACCCCGGTCGCCACGAATCGGATGTCGTTGCCGCTGGCCAGATCCTCGGTTCGGTAGATGCGACTCTCGTCGACGACACCCATCTTCTTCGCACGTCGCCGCTCCTCGTCGTTCCGGAAGCGAAGCCGTCCGAGTATTTCCGCGCCCAGGCAGCGGAGCGCCGCCGCGGCAAGCACGCCTTCGGGTGCGCCGCCCGTACCCATCACGGCGTGCACGTCGGTTCCAGCGATCGGGACGGACAGCGAGGCCATGAGATCGCCGTCCTCGATGAGCTTGATCCGAGCGCCCGCGCCACGCACGTCGTTAATGAGCTTTTCGTGTCGCGGACGGTCCAGGATGACGATCGTCAGGTCGCTGACATCGCGATTGAGCGACTTGGCGATGATCTGCAGATTCTCTATGACGGGTCGGTCGAGATCGACGTTGCCTCGCGCAGGTGCGCCGACGACGAGCTTCTCCATGTAGGTGTCGGGCGCGTGCAGGAGGCCGCCCGGCTCAGACACGGCCATGACCGCGCACGCGTTGGGACGGCCTTTTGCCACAGGGTTCGTGCCTTCAAGAGGATCGACAGCGATGTGTACCTCTGGCCCTTCACCGCGGCCGACCCGCTCCCCGATGAAGAGCATCGGCGCTTCGTCGCGCTCACCCTCGCCGATGACGATCATTCCGTTGAAGCGCGCGTCCTCCATGGTCTTACGCATCGCTTCGACTGCGGCCTGATCGGCCTCGTTGTTGTTCCCGTGGCCCATCCAATGCGCTGCGGCGATCGCGGCAGCTTCGGTGATCCGGACGAGTTCGAGGCTCGGAGTCCGATCCGCCGGGATGCGTTCGAGCGGCAGTGTCCCCTTGACCTGCATCGGCGGCGTAACGCTAGTGCGTAACCGGAGGGCGCGCACGCACCAAGCTCTCCGCTGCGTGCTCGATCAGTGGGAGCGGTTCGCGCATCGCCTTCGCGATCGGGACTCCCTCGCTCGCAACCGCGATCGCGTCGAATCCAAGCGTTTCGTGTCCCTCCCCCAGACCGCCCGTGACCGCGACGACCGGCACGCCGGCGTGTCGCGCGGCCGCGGTCACCGCACCGGTGAGCTTCCCATAGCCGCTCTGCCGATCGATGCGTCCCTCTCCGGTGACGACGAGGTCTGCGCCCGCGATGCGTTCGGCGAATCCGACCGCGCGCAGCACGAGCTCCGCCCCGGAGACAAGACGTGCGTCGAGGAACGCGAGGAGACCCGCCCCAAGGCCGCCCGCCGCCCCCGCGCCGGGCACGTCCCGGATCGGCCTCCCGACGAACGCTTCGACGACGTCGGCGTATCGCGCGAGCGCGGCATCGAGCTCGCGGACGATCTCGGGTGTCGCACCCTTTTGCGGCCCGTACACCGCGGAGGCGCCCTCTGGACCGAGGAGCGGATTGCGAACATCGCACGCCACTTCGATCGACGGACGGACCAGGCGCGGGTCGGTCTGACCGTCGATGCGGCCGAGTCGCGCGAGTGCGGCGCCTCCTTCGGGAAGCTCATTGCCTTCGCGATCGAGAAATCGATAGCCGAAAGCGCGCGCCATCCCCGCGCCGCCATCGTTCGTCGCGCTTCCGCCGATCCCGATCACGATCCGGTGAGCGCCGCTCGCGGCCGCGGCGAGTATTAGCTCTCCCGTCCCGCGCGTGCTCGTGATGCGCGCGTCGCGTTCCATCGCTTGCAGCAAGGGAAGCCCGCTCGCCGCGGCCATCTCCACCACCGCGGTCGTGCCGTCGCCGAGCACGCCCCACTCCGCATCGATCTCGCGACCGATGGGATCGTGCACACGCGATCTGCGAACGCCGCCGTTCGTCGCCGTGACCAGGGCGCGCACCGTCCCCTCGCCGCCATCGGCGAGCGGCATCTCTTCGATGAGCGCGCTCGGCCACGCGCGACGGACGCCGCGCGCGATCGCCGATGCGACGGCGACGGCGTCGGCCGAGCCTTTGAACGATTGGGGGGCGACGATCACCCGCGGTGCGGGGTCTCGATGCACCGCGGAATTCTATGAGTCAAAAGAGCGTTGGTCGGAACGTGCGCTCCCCTAGACTCGGGTGATCCTCACCACGTCCGACCCGCTCTGTATCGCGCGCGACCCGGCGTCTCTCGAGACCGAGTGGTCCGAGCTGGCTCGGCGTCGCGCGTATCCAACGATCTTCCTCACGCCCGACTGGATCCGAGTCGCGCGGGCCTATGACCGTCGCGAGCAAATCACCCTTCGGATCGCAGAACGGGGTATCGCCGCCCTCGCACGTGAGGATGACGGGACGATCACGTTCGCGGGAGGCGAGTACACCGACTATCAGGACATCGTGGCGAAGCCCATGGAGGTGACGGCTGTCGCGGACGCGCTCGCGCATTGGATTGCGGCGGAACGGACGCCACGCGTCCTGTTCGAGTTCGTTCCTGAGGAGTCCGGAACGGCGGACGCGATGTCAGCGGCGCTGAGCGGGGCCGGATACGACGTCCAGATCGATCGGTTGGTCACCGCACCCCGCGTGACCCTTCCGGAGAGCTTCGAGATGTACGTGCAGGGTCTGGGCAAGAAGGAGCGCCACGAGCTACGGCGCAAGCTCCGCGGACTCGAGACGGGCCGCCGCGTCGCGTTCCGCTTCGCAGGCGACCTCGAGCGCGCGTCCGTGTTCGACCGATTCGTCGCTCTCCACCGCCGCTCGCGCGGCGACAAGGCCGAGTTCATGACCGAGGAGAACGAGCATTTCTTCCGCGACGTCGCCGAGACGTTGGCCGCGCGGGGATGGCTGCGACTGGGCGTATTGAATGTCGACGGAGAGGACGCGGCCGTCGTCTTCGGCTTCGCGTACGAGGGAACCTTTGCGCTGTACAACGCCGCTTACGACCTCGCGCTCGCGCCCCTTTCTGTCGGGATCGCGTGCCACGCCTATGCGATCCGCAGTGCGATCGACGAGGGCCTGCATACGTACGACTTCTTACGCGGCGGCGAGCCGTACAAGTACGACCTCGGCGCGACGGACCACTGGCTGCTCCGCTTCGAGGCCTCCACGCGATGACGCGACGGATCGCCATGGTCTCGGTGCACGCCTGTCCTCTCGCGAAGCTGGGCGGTCGCGACTCTGGTGGGATGAACGTGTACGTGCGCGAGCTGGCGCGCGACCTCGGCGCGCGCGGCATCGAGATCGACGTCTTCACGCGCTGGCGCGAGAGAGACGACCCGCGGATCCAGCAGCTCGGCCCGAACGCGCGGGTGATCCACATCCAGTCAGGTCCGATCGGCTACTGGCCGAAGATGGACGTCTACCAGCACCTCGACGAGTTCACCGCCAAGCTTCTCGAGCACGCGGCGTCGGAGGGAAAGTCGTACGACCTCGTGCACGCCCACTACTGGCTCTCGGCGAAGGTCGCGCGGACTCTCGAAAAGCAATGGAACGTTCCAGTCGTGCAGATGTTCCACACCCTCGGCCTCGTGAAGCGCGAGGTCATGGACGAGGACATCGACGGCGAGAGCGACATACGGGTCGAGATCGAGCGCGAGGCTGTCCAAAAATCGGCAGCGGTCGTCGCGTCGAGCAAGATCGAGCTCGACGAGCTGCGGCGTCTCTACCGAGCCGACGCCTCACGCGTCGCGGTCATTCCCGCGGGCGTCGATCCGGCGCTGTTCCATCCGGTCCGCCAGGCCGACGCGAGAGAGAAGCTCGGGCGCGACCAGTGCGAGCGACTCATCCTCTTCGTCGGGCGGATCGAGCAGATCAAAGGGATCGACGTGCTGTTGCGCGCGCTCGGTCTTCTCTTTCAGCGGCACCCGGACATGAGAAGCGACATCTGCCTTCTTGTGGTCGGCGGGGCGCTCGATCCGGGCGACGACGCGCCCGAGACAGAGAAGATCCTCGAGCTCCGCCGCCTCGTGCACGAGCACCGCCTCGAATCGAATGTGTCGTTCGTCGGGTCGCGGGGGCAGGAGGATCTCGCCCTGTACTACGCGGCCGCGGATCTGTGCGCGGTGCCGTCGCTCACCGAATCGTTCGGGCTGGTCGCGCTCGAAGCGATGGCCTGCGGCACACCCGTCGTCGGGACCCGCGTCGGTGGACT
>VBGU01000250.1 GCA_005881085.1 Chloroflexota bacterium
GTATCGACGTGCTGTTCAACAACGCAGGCATCGCGGGCGTCGGCACGATCCACGAGACCTCGACGGAGCTCTGGGACAAGGTGATGTCGGTGAACGTGCGCGGTGTGTTCCTGGTGAGCAAGTTCGTGGTGCCGCACATGATCGAGAAGAAGCGCGGCTCGATCATCAACATGTCGTCGACGATCGCCGAGATCGGCCTCGCGCAGCGCGCGAGCTATGCCGCGTCGAAGGGCGCGATCCTCGCGCTCACGCGTGCGATGCAGGTTGACTACGCGCCGTTCGGCATCCGTGTGAACGCGCTGCTCCCCGGGACGATTGCGACACCGTTCGTCGAGAAATACCTGCGCGAGTCGTATCCGAGCCGCGAGGAGGGCCTCAAGGCGATCCGCAAGCGCCAGCTGACGAGCGAACTCGGAAAGCCCGAGGACGTCGCGTCCGCGGCGCTCTTCCTGGCGTCGGACGAGTCGAGCTTCGTCATGGGGACCGGCCTGTTCGTCGACGGCGGCGTGCGCGGGGGGAAGTGAAGCCGCTCGACATCGCGACCCCGGCGCTCGTGCGCGTGCGGGGCGAGGGGCGGACGTTTCTCGCGCTCTGGCGCGACAAGCGCCTGTGGGATCTCAATCCGCTCACGCTCGACGCACTTCTTCGGCTCCCGCTCGACGGGATCCGCGCGGGTCTCGGCGCGATCACCGGACCCGAGCTCGATCTGGCCCAGGTCGAGCTCGCCGCGCCGGCCGAATCGCAGGAGGTCTGGGCGGCGGGGGTCACGTACCTCCGGAGCCGCGAGGCGCGTCTCGAGGAGGCGAAGCAGAAGACCATCTACGAGCACGTCTACGAAAGCGATCGCCCGGAGCTCTTCTTCAAAGCCGCTGGCTGGCGTGTTGTGCCAGACGGTGGCGAGGTCGGCGTGCGTGAGGACTCGACGTGGGATGTACCTGAGCCCGAGCTCACCGTTCTAACGAACGCGCACGGCGAGGTCGTCGCGTTCGCGTGCGGGAACGACATGAGCTCGCGGAGCATCGAGGGCGAGAACCCGCTCTTCCTTCCCCAGGCGAAGGTGTACGACCAGAGCTGCGCGATCGGTCCGGCCGCGGTGCTCGCATGGGACGTCGACGTCTCGCGCGCCAAGATACGTATGACGATCGAACGTGAGGGAAAGTCCGTGTTTGACGGAACGGCCACGGTCGCCGACATGACGCGCGAGCCGGCCGACCTCGCGGCCGTGCTGCATTCGTCGTACACGCTTCCGGTCGGAGCGTGGCTGCTCACGGGCACGTCGCTGGTCCCGCCGGAGCCGTACACGGCGAAGCCCGGCGACCTCGTGCGCATCGCGATCGACGGGCTCGGGGACCTGAATAACACCGTGTCGCTCGTCAAGCACAGCGGGGCCGAGGCGAAGCCGACCCGCCATGCAAGGCGCTAGCGTCACCGCGGTGGCTGAGGCAAGGCTCTTTCCGCCGGAGCAGCTCTTCGAGTTCTCCGTTCGCGTCTTCACGCACCTCGGCGTTCCCGAGGAAGACGCGCGAACGGCCGCAACCGTTCTGCAGGCAGCCGATCTGCGCGGGATCGACTCCCATGGTGTCGCGCGACTCCACTCGTACTTCGAACTGCTGCAGATGGGGCGCATCGACCCCAAGGCGAACGTGACGATCGTGCGCGAGTCGCCGAGCACGGCGACCGTCGACGGAGGCAACGGCCTCGGCCTGGTCGTCGGCCCGAAGGCGAACGCGATCGCGATGGAGAAGGCCGACGCTAACGGCAGCGGCTGGGTGAGCGTCCGCAACACGAACCACTTCGGCATCGCGGGCTACTACGTGCTCGAGGCGCTGAAGCGCGATCTCATCGGCTGGGCCATGACTAACACGACCAAGCTCGTGGCGCCGCTGTGGGGCGCCGAGCGGATGCTCGGCACGAATCCCATCGCCATCGCGTTCCCGGGTCTCGAGGAGCCCGACATCGTCATCGACATGGCCACAACCGCGGCCGCGTACGGGAAGATCGAGATCGCGCGACGCGCCAAGAAACTGATCCCGCCGGGATGGGCCATCGACCGGAACGGCGCCGCGACCACCGATCCGAACGCGATGATCGACGGCGGCGCGATGCTGCCCCTCGGGTCCGATCGCGATGGCGGCGGACACAAGGGATACGGCCTCGCGGTGATGGTCGACGTGCTCTCCGCGATGCTCTCGGGCGCGAACTGGGGACCGTTCGTCCCGCCGTTCGCGCTCCGTCAGGAGATGCCGGCGCGCTCGGTCGGCAAAGGCACCGGGCACTTCTTCGGCGCGCTCCGCATCGACGCGTTCATCGACAAAGACGAGTTCAAGCGCCAGATCGATGACTTCATCCGGACGCTGCGCAAGACGCGGCCCGCGCCCGGGACCGCGGGGCCGCTGATCCCCGGCGATCCGGAGCGCGAAGCCGAAGCGATCCGCCGCCGCGAAGGCATTCCGCTCGTCGGCGCGGTGGTCGAGGAGCTACGCGATATTTCCAAGCAAACGGGGATTCCGCTCTAGATCTGCGGCCCTCGTCCTTCGCATGCGGACGAGATCTCCGTCCCAGCCCGCACCTTCTAGGTCGAGCATGTCCCGGCGCCGCCGGTCTCCGACGAGCGCACGCAGCGCGAAATCGATCGCGGCCCGCTTCGTCGGCAGTCCGTAGAGCTGCATGACTCGGCGGACTACCTTCTCATCGATGACGATGGTGGTTCGAGACACAGAGCACGCTATACCTGTTCCGGTATACTTGCGGTGCAATGAAAGTGGGCGGATTGATCCGGGATGCTCGGACGAGAGCGAAGCTGTCCCAGGCGGCGCTCGCCGATCGAGCCAAGACTTCTCAGCCGGCCATAGCACGTTATGAGGCGGGGGCGGCTTCACCTTCGCTCTCGACCCTCGAGCGGATCCTCGCGGCAGCCGAAAGCTCACTCATTTTGAGCGCCCCCCAACGGCCGCGTCGTAGCCGAGAGCACTCGCGGGGCGGTCGTCTCGGGCTCATTCGCCGGCTCCGGAGAAGTTTGGAGGCAGCGGCGGCGCGCCATGGTGTGCGGGATCTTCGTGTATTCGGCTCTGTCGCTCGCGGAGACGAGACTCCCGAAAGCGACGTCGATTTCCTCGTCGAGCTCGATCCCGGACGGACGCTCCTCGATTTGATCGGATTTCAACAAGAGGCCGAAGAGATTCTCGGCTTCGGCGTCGACGTGGCGGTGCCTCGAATGATGAAGGAGCGGGTTCGCGCCCGAGCGATCCGCGACGCTCGCCCGGTTTGAAGAGAGCCGACCGCGACCGCCTCGACGACATTGCGGAGGCGATCGAGACGATCCGGGGGCATGCCGCGGACCGCAGGTCCGATGAGCGCCTCAGGCGTGACGCTCTCCTTTACAACTTGTTGATCCTCGGCGAGGCCGTAAAGGCGCTCGGCGAGGAAACGAAGGCGCGGCGTCCCGAGATCGCGTGGCGGCAAATCGCTGGGCTCCGCGTCCTGCTGGCGCACGAGTATTACCGGATCGACGCTGCGGAAATCGACGGCATCATCAAGCACGATCTCGGACCGCTAGAGTCCGCGATCACCGCCCTCCGATCGCGACCGACGTAGTTAGGCCCGCTCGAGCCCGCGACGACGCCGTCCGCTTCGGGCCCCATGCACCGCCGGTAGCGGGCCGAGCACCAAATAGAAGAAGCCAGCGACGGCGGGCGGCGCGCCGAGCAGTGCGAGCGCGATGCTCCCGAGGCCCGTGCCGATGTTGATGACCGCGCGTCGAAGAGATCGAGCCGAGTGAGGTGCAGCACGTGTCGCTTCCGGAGCGCGTAGAGGTACATGAGGATAAGCACCACAAAGACCGCGACGTAGCCGATGCCGTAGATGACGATGAGCTGGGCCAGCTGACCCGACTCGGCGCGGTGTGCACCAGATCGAACAGCTGGCCAAAAAACAAGCGTCGCAAGGAACTTCAGTGGGTAGACATAGAGGAGGACCACGAAGAGAAGGAGCGCGTTCAACAGGACCATCGGTCCGTCCCCGAGGCCGTAGCGCCGGAAGAACTCGCGGTGCAAGTACCAGATCCAGATAAGCGCCGCGAACGATGGCGCGAACGCGAAGACCGCGTCGGAGAATCCTTCGAGGCGCGATGTCTCGGCGCGGCGCTCCCTGGCCATCCGGGCGGGCATGCTAGGTCCCGGGCGACGCGACCCCGCGCACGACCGGCTCGCTGTACTCCTTCGGGATGAGCGCGAACGCGAGGACCGCGGCGATCACCTCGAGCGCGAGGGCGCCGAGAAAGGCGAGCTCGAGCGAGATCGGCGCCACCGCGCCACCGATCGCCGACCCGACGGGGAAGCCGATGAAGTTGAACGACATCGAGACGGCGAAGGCACGCCCGAGCCACGCCGGGTCGGTGCGCCGCTGACGCAGCGTAAAGAGGACCACGTCGAATGGCCCGGTGGCGAGCCCGATGACCGCCATGACGAGAGCGGCGACGAGAAGATTCGGCGAGAAGAGCACCATGGCGTACCCGACCCCGGTGAGCACCATCGCGCCGGCGAGGAACGGCCGCTCACGCCCCTCCGTGCCGACGCGGCCGACGAAGAGCACCGAGACCGCGGCGGTCACGCCCATGAGCGCGAAGAGCTGGCCGACCTCCGCCGCGCCGCCGCCGAGACGCGACAGCACAAACACGGGAAGCCCGATGTAGAAGAGGCCGTTGGCGATGTTCGCCGTCGAGACCGAGATCCCGAGGCCTCGGAGCGTGGTGTTACGCCACGTATAGACCAGACCGGCCCACGCGTCGGACAGGAGTCCGCCGTGCGGGACACGACCGAGCGGATCGCGGAGCGGGACGGTGATGACCGCGGCGACGGCGTAGAACGCCGCCGTCAAGGCGAGCGCCCAGAGGCTGCCGACCGTCGCGACGAGCGCGCCGGCGATCGCGGGACCGAAGATGCTCGATACGACATAGCCGTTGCTGTCGACGGCGTTCGCTCGTTCCCACAGCGGTCGCGGAACGATGAGCGGGAACATCGTGCGAACCCCGGTCGTCGAGAGGGGGAAGGTCAGCGACATGACCGTGACGATCGCGAGGAGCAGGACCTCGGAAAGCACGTCGGCCGCACCGAGCCCGACGATGAGCGCGAGCGCCGACGCGGCCACCACGTAGTCGACCACCATGAGCTTCACGCGGCCGTGCCGGTCGAGCAGCGCGCCGGCGATCGGGCTCATGAGCAGGCCTGGTGCGAGAGCGAGGAACGTGACGGCACCGGCGAGTCCCGGAGAATGGAATCGCTCGAGCGCGAAGAGGACGAGGATGAGCTCGACCATCGTCGTCGCGGTTCGCGCGAGCAACATGCTGGCGAGAAGGCGCGGGAGACCGGGGATCTGAAAGAGGCGCCGGTAGCTCGGCCGCGCCTCAGTGACGACTTCGGTTATCGAGCGACTCTACCGAACGAAGAGGAACGTAGCCCTCGGCACACTCGCTACGGCGTCAGCGCGTCCTCGATGCCATGCGCGATGGCAGCAGGATCGTAGGAACGACGCACCCACTGGCGATAGACGCCCAAACCCATCGTGCGGAAGACACCGTCGACGAACGCATCGCGATCCCGCCGGTTTGCGCGGAGATGCCCGCCGGTTTGCGCGGAGATGTGAGCGATCGTCAAGCTCAACGGCGAGCACCGGCCGGAACGTCGTGGCATCGCAGAGCACGAAGTCAACGTGCTTGGACGAGACCTGATTGAATGCCCCGGTATCGGCCCAACGGTCCAAGTCCTGACAAAGATCCGCTAGCCGGACCTTCGCAAAGACGAGATACCGGCCTCCCGACGCGAGCACGAGCGCGACGTAGAAGGCCTTTTCGGAAGAGGTCAACAGCGAATGCGTGAGCTTGTATGGGTACGATTCCGGGTCGTGTGACTTCGCGAGAGCCATGTGCTGACAGTACGAAGCGGTCGACAAGCAGCGGAAGCATTCAGAGAGACGTTCAGGCGTCGAGGCGAGATCAATGCGCCCGGCAGCGGCGATTTTTCGACGACTGATTTGATTCAGGACAACGCTAACCGGGCGGCCCCTCGCGCTGAGCGCGCTCCCAGTCTTCGCGCAGGACCTCGCCCGTCCAGACGTCGTGCCAACGGCCGTCGCGGTAGAACTCGTGACGTAGGACGCCGGACTGCCGGTAGCCGGCCTTCTCGAGCGCGCGTATCGAGGCCTTGTTCTCCATGAACGCGCGCGTGCGGATCTTGTGCAGGTTCAGCTCGCGGAAGCAGAAGGCGGTCCGCAGGGCCATCGCCTCGGAGGCGATCCCCTTGCGCCACATCGATTTGTCACCGATCACGAGACCGGTCTCGCCGTGGCCGTGGCGATGGTCGATGCCGTGGATGCCGGTCGTTCCGACGACCCGGCCGTCCACTTCGATCGCCCACGCGACGCCGTTCGGGTCCTCGCCCGTCCGCTTAAACCACTCTTCCTCCTGTGAATCCGAGAGCGGGCCGAGCCCCGGCAGAAAGCGAAGCGTCTCCGTGTCCTCGAACCATCGCTGGTAGGTCGTGAGGTCTTCCTTTCGCGGCGGCCGCAGCGTGCATTTCTCCCCGCGGAGGATCGGACCGAACACGCGGGGAATTTACAGGAATGAATGCCGGGATCAATTTGAGGGGGCGGCCCGTCGCCGCGACAGGCCGCCCTCGACCCTAATGACCGGCGCCCTCGTCGTGGGCGCAAAGACCCGGCGGCGTCGATGTATTGCAGTGGTTGTTCTCGAACGTCGCCGAGGCGGCCTCCTGGCGGATGTCGACCGTGAGGTTGCCGAACGCGTGGTTGCGGGCGACGAGCAATCTCGTGCCGCTCATCAGACGAATGCCGGCATTGGTGCCGTCAGTCAATGGACCAGGCGCCAAGCCGTTGTCAAAAACACGGTTGCCCTCGATCACCGTGCCCGATGCGTTCCCGATGTTGCGGATGCCGTTGCCCCGGTTCTCAAAAGCGTCGTTCTCGAAGATCAGATTGTCGTTCGAGCCACCGATCTGAATCCCCCACTCATTGTTCCGCAAGGTGTTGTGGCGAACGATGTTGCGGTCCGATCCCCCGGCGAGAAAGATCCCGCACGCGTTCGCGCCGAGGTTGTCGACCGAAAGGTTCTGCTCGATCAGGTTGTCGTCCGAGTTGAACAGCTCGAGGGGGTCATGCACGGCGGCCGTCAGGATGTTTTCGCGGATCGTGTTGCCGTTCGCGTTCACAAGGAAGATGTCGTTGTCGTGGCCTTCGCGGACTGTGAACCCCTCGATCGTGACGCCGTGTGCGCCTGTTATCAGAATCCCGTGCCCCAGAAGATCTGCGTCGACGGTGACGTCTCCGGGCGCCCCCTTCGCCCGTAAAGTGATCTCGCTCGTCGTGATGCTCACCCGTTCGTGATAGATCCCCGCGCAGACGAGGATCGTGTCGCCGGGCGCGGCCGCGGTGACCGCCGCCTGGATCGTCGCGAAGTCTGCCCTTTGGCAATCCGCACCG
>VBGU01000251.1 GCA_005881085.1 Chloroflexota bacterium
TGGCTGGACGGGCGAAGATCGCGGCCGCGAAGCGCGACGGGTCGTGGACGCTCCTCGACAGCGTTGAGGCGCTCGAGGTTCCGGACGATCTCCGAAAGACGCTTGGTGCCGCCGGCATGCGGAAGTTCCAAGCGCTTACACCAGGGCGCAGGAAAGAGCACCTGCGCGCACTCGTCACTGCGAAGAAGGCGGAGACTCGTGCGAAGCGCGTCGCGGACATCGTTAGGGTGATGCGAAAGAGACCTCAATAGACGAAGGGGCGTGATCGACGACAACACGCTCACGGGCGCGTGGGTGTGGCCGGGTGGCGGCTACAAGCTGAACCTATCCCGCATGCTCAGAACGAAGGCTTGAACAACATCAGAAACAGGATCACCAGCAGACCGCCTGCCCCTGTCACCGCAAGGAACCACGGGCGAAAGCGGGACAGAAGGCGCTCCATCTCGGCGTTGTCGCGCGTATCGGCAATGCGGTCGATCATCCGTCCGCCGTAGAGGTTCATCGTCAGGCCGATCAGCACGAAGATCACGAGCGCGGCCCAGATCCATGCGCTGGACCACCACGATCCCAGGAAGCCAAGGACGACCCCTGACAGGATCACGAGCCCGAAGAAAACCCACCGGAGGGTGCTCGCCGCCTCGGTCACCTCCAGCAGCTCGCGGATCCGGATGTCGTCCCGCTCCTCCTTCAGATGGAACGCGACGGTGACTGGATGCACGAGAAGCAAGCCGAGCACGCTCGCGATGTGGATGAAGACGATCCACTGGTACATAACTCCCCCTCGACCGCCGGTGTCGCCCGCACGGAGCGCCCAGATTGTTGTCGACCGCCGGGGTTTAGATTTGGGCCGCCATGGCGGTAGTCGTCCCGCTCGATAGCAGGCAAGCGTCGATCACGCGCCTGCTGCTGACCGAAACCGGACCGGCGACCGTCGAGGCTATCGCCAACGAGCTCAAGCTGACCAGTCGGGTCGTCCGGTACAACCTCCCGTCGATCGAGACGTTCCTTCGGCCGGAGGGGCTCCGCGTCGTGCGACGCCGCGGCGTCGGGGTCTGGGTATCGGGCGACGACGATCGGCGGCAGGCGATGTTGACGAGTCTCGGCGCTGCGGAAGGGCCACGAGTCCTGGACGGCGAAGACCGCAAGCTTCAGGTCCTTGCCGCTCTGCTCGACGCGTCGCCCCGTCCGGTCCACATCGGCGACCTCGAGGGGGAGCTCGGGGCTTCGCGGCCGACGGTCCGCCGCGACGTTCGAGCGGCCGAGGCTTGGCTCGAGGGACATCACCTGCATCTGCAGCGTCTCCCGGGGGTCGGCATCGTCGTTCGCGGGAGCGAGATCGACATCCGGAAGGGCCTGCTGTCGCTCGTTCTCGAGGCAGTACCCGCGGAGCGCCTCCTCTCTCTGATGAGCGAAGCCGCCCTGCGAGCGCCACAGCGAGCGGACACGCGCGGGCTCGCCGAGTTCGCTTCGCGGCTCGACCTACCCACGCACCGGTCGATCCTGACGCAGCAGCTTCTCGAGCCCGACGACAACGGCCCCATGGCCATGGTGGCCACCCTCTACCTCGCGATCGTGACCCGTCGCGTCCGCGCGGGACGGCAGGCGGAGCTGCGGAGCGGCCAGCTACGCTCGCTCATCGACCATCCCGTCGCGGCAGCTGCGGCGAGGATCGCCGCTGCGGTGGAGAAGGAGGCGAACCTCGTCCTCGGCGAGGCCGACGTCGCCGCCATCACCGAGTTCCTTCTCGGATTCGTCGAGCTCGTCGACGCGAGTCTCGCGACGCAGGCCGACGACGAGATCGTGATCGATCGCCTCGTCGCGTCGGCGGCATCGCGACTTCATCCGTCGCTCGGCGAAGACGTGCAGCTTCGGCGCAGCCTCGGCGAGCACCTGCGTCGCCTGCGCGTCCGGCTCCGGTATGGCCTGCCGGTGACCAACCCTCTCGATCAGGAGGTGCGCCAGCGGTATCCCGACGTGTATCGCGTCGCGAGCGAGATCGTGGCGGCCCTGCACCCGGTCGGAGATGCCGTGGTGCCCCAGGAGGAGGTCGGCTTCCTGACGATGTATCTCGCAGGATCGCTCGAGCGGAACCGCCTGCGACCCAAGACGCGGGTCACCGTGGTCTGCCCGGCGGGGATGGCCACCGCGTGGATCCTCGTCTCACGCCTCTCCGCCGAGTTCCCGAACGTCGAGATCACGCGGGTGGTCTCGAAGACCGCCTTCGAGAGCGACCTGGACGTGGCCGCCACCGACCTTGTGGTCAGCACCGTCCCGCTCGATGAGCTAAGCAGCGTGCAGACCGTGGTGGTCAGCCCGCTTCTTCGGGAGCGCGACCTCCGGCATCTGAGCCGCATCCTGGGAGAACCGGCGCACTGAGCGGCGCGAGCCGGATTGTCACAACTCCCCGGCGACAGATTGGCACTTGTGAGGGCCGCGTCCTGCTCGGATGATGCCGCGCGTTTCGCAATAGGAGGGGGTGGCGGTACATGCAGGAGCGCGTGCAACGCTTTGGCGGCAATCTCGCCGCAATGGTCATACCGAACATCGGCGCATTCATCGCGTGGGGCCTGATCACCGCGTTCTTCATTCCAACGGGGTGGACCCCGAACGCGGACCTCGCGAAGCTCGTCGGGCCGATGATCACGTATCTGCTCCCGCTCCTCATCGGATACACCGGTGGGAAGCTCGTCTACGGGCACCGCGGCGGCGTTGTCGGAGCGATCGTGACCGCCGGCATCATCATCGGGTCGAGCGTTCCCATGTTCCTCGGCGCGATGATCGTCGGGCCGCTCGGCGCCTGGCTCATCAAGCAATTCGATCGCCTCACCCAAGAAAAGATCCCGTCCGGCTTCGAGATGCTTACGAATAACTTCTCCGCCGGCATCCTTGGGGCGATCCTTGCCGTGCTCGGTCTCGTCGTGATCGGGCCGGTGCTCGACGCGTTCTCGACCGCACTCGGGAACTTTGTGCACGCGTTGATCAACGCAGGCGTGTTGCCACTGGCGGACATCCCGATCGAGGTCGCCAAGGTTCTCTTCCTGAACAACGCGATCAACCACGGCGTGCTTGCCCCGCTCGGGGTTATCGATGCGGCGAAGAACGGACGCGCGATCGAGTTCCTGCTGGAGACGAATCCAGGCCCCGGCCTGGGCCTGCTCCTCAGCTTCGCTGTCTTCGGGAAGGGCGCCGCGAAGCTATCGGCTCCCGGCGCGATCGTCATTCAGTTCCTCGGCGGGATCCACGAGATCTACTTCCCGTACGTGCTCTCGAACCCGATCATGATCGTGGCGCTGTGGGCCGGCGGCCTCGTCGCCGACACCATCTTCGTCGCTACGAACGCTGGGCTTGTTGCAACGCCATCGCCGGGCAGCATCTTCGCCTACCTCGCGGTCACGCCACCCGGTCAGCACTTCGGGGTGTTCCTCGGA
>VBGU01000267.1 GCA_005881085.1 Chloroflexota bacterium
AAGACCATCAGCGGCAAGATCCGGCGGCTCGAGCTGCGCGAGCGCGAGGCGAAGCGCAAGGCCGGATGACCCCGCCGTCGCGGTTCGACACGATCATCGTCGGGGCGGGAAGCGCCGGCGCCGTGCTTGCCTCACGGCTGTCCGAAGATCCCTCGCGTTCGGTCTGCCTCGTCGAGGCGGGCGACGATCCCTCGCCGCAGACGCTGCCGTCCGAGCTGCGATTCGCGTCCATGATCGACGCGCGGCACGAGCGCTATCTCTGGCATCACACCGCGCGCGCGACGGACCTCCGGCCGATCGTCGCGATCCCCAGCGGGCGCGTCGTCGGGGGGAGCTCCGCGATCAACACGACGGTCTTCCTGTGGGCGCTGCGCCAGGATCTCGACGCGTGGGCCGAGCTCGCCGGGCCGGACTGGCGCTACGAAGCCTGCGTTTCCTACTTCCAACGCCTCGAGTCCGACCGCGATTTCCCTGCGCCCCCGCATGGACGGAATGGCCCGATCCCGGTCGAGCGACCGCCCCGCGCGAGCTGGTCGCCCGCGGCCGTCGCGTACGAGGAGGCATGCCTCCTCGCCGGATACGCGGCCTGCCCCGACCACAACCACCCCGACGCGGACGGCTGCGGGCCCGTGCCGTTCAACATCCGCGCCGGCGAGCGCATGAGCGCCGCGGTCGCGTACCTCGCGCCGGCTAGGGGCCGCCCCAACCTTGTGATCCGGGCTCGCACGAGCGCCCGCCGCATCATCGTCGTGGACGGCCGCGCGACGAAAGTGGACGTCGAGACCGACGGCAAACGCACCGAGCTTCATGCGGACGAGATCATCGTTTCCGCAGGCGCGATCGGCTCGCCGCACTTGCTGCTGCTCTCCGGCATCGGACCAAAGGACGAGCTCGCACCGCTCGGCATAAGGCCGGTCGCCGATCTCTCCGGTGTCGGCAAGAACCTGCGCAACCATCCGCTCGCGGCCGTCAGCTGGCGCGTCACCGACCGCTACCGTTCGGCCGAGGAGCTGCCGATCCCCTGGCAGGTGCAGCTCCGGTGCACGGCGCCGGGCTCGAGCGATACGAACGACGCCTGCCTTGGCGTCGCGGTGCTGACGAAGCGAACGCCGGGAGACCCGCGCATCGGGATCTCCACACTGCTCATGCACGAGGCGAGCGCGGGATCGCTCCGCCTTGTGAGCACCGATCCCGACGTGCAGCCGGAGGTCGATCTCGGCTTCCTGAACGAGCCGGAGGACCGCGCACGCATGCGCGCGATGATCGATCTCGCCCTCGAGCTCGGCGCGAGCCGCGCGCTCGACGGGCTGCGTGGATCCCTCGCGCAGCCGGAAGAGCCCGATCTCGCAAGCCCGCGGGCGCTCGACGAGTGGCTGGGGCGGAACGTGATGACCTCGCACCATCCCTGCGGCACATGCCGCATGGGAGCGGCGTCGGATCCGCTCGCCGTCGTCGACGCGAACGGACGGGTCCACGGTGTGGACGGCTTGCGCGTCGTCGACGCGTCGATCATGCCCGACTGCCCGCGCGTCAACATCAACGCGACGACGATGATGCTCGCCGAGAAGATCGCGGACGCGATCGTGCGCCCAGCGTCGCCGATGCGGGCGCTCGGAGCGACCGGCTAAGGCGTGCGCATCGAGCGCGCCCTCGGACGGATCGACGAGCTTCGCGCGATCAACGCCTTCGTGTTCGTTGACAAGAACGCTTCCGGGAGCGGCCTCGTCGTGGCCGTCAAGGACAACATCGACGTCCGCGGCATGCCGACGACCGCAGGCGGGCGCCACCTTCCGGCGGAGGCGCGGCGGCGCGACGCGGAGTGCGTGCGCCGCCTGCGCGCCGCGGGGTGCGCGATCGTGGGCAAGACGAATCTTTACGAATACGCGATGGGCGGCACGTCAGAGAACCCGCACCAGGGGGACGTGGTGAACCCGCGACATCCCGATCGCGACGCAGGCGGATCGTCGAGCGGCAGCGCGGCCGCCGTCGCGGCGGGGATGTGCGACGCCGCGCTCGGCACGGACACGCTCGGCTCGGTGCGTTTGCCCGCCGCGTTCTGCGGCGTCGTGGGCTACAAGCCTCCGCGCAACGCGATCGATCGTCGGGGTGTCTTCGTGAATTCCTCGTCGCTCGACGCCGTCGGCGTCCTCGCGCCGGACGTGAGGACCGCCGCTCGGGTCGCGCAACTTATGGCGCGTGCGCCGGCTCCGATCCGCGCTCCCGTCCGACGACGCCACCGGCTCGCGGTGCCGTGGAGCTGGATGACCGGTGTGAGCGACGAGGTCCGGGTCGCGTTCCGTAAGGTCGCGGGCGATCTTCCCGACATCGAGCTGCCACCTCGCGAGCTGCTCAACGAGGTCGCGCTCACCGTTGCACAGGTCGAAGGCGCGCGCATTCACCTCGGATGGCTGCGGTCG
>VBGU01000002.1 GCA_005881085.1 Chloroflexota bacterium
CGGAACCGTGTGAACTACGCGAATGCCGATCTGACGAGTACGCGCGTAGCGCCGTGGGAGCCGCCGCGCCCGGGTGACTGATCTGAAAGTGAGCTGGACCGTCCCGACCTGGCTCGAAAGGGCGTCTCGCTATCCCATTGTCCGAATCGCGCCCGACGGGGCTACGCGTGCTCCTCGATCCAGATCGCGCCATCCTCGGCGTGTTCCTTCTTCCAGATCGGGACGATCGATTTGAGCTCATCGATCGCGCTCCGCGCAGCGGCGAATGCGGCGTCGCGGTGGGGAGCGGCCGCGGCCACGACGACGGCGATATCGCCGATCCGGAGGTCGCCGATCCGGTGGTGCATCGCGATCCGGAGCGGGCCGTGCTCGCGCACCAGACGATCGGAGATCTCGCGCATCTTGGCCTCGGCCATCTCGGCGTAGGCCTCGTACTCGAGATGGAGGATGCGTTTGCCCCTGCTCTGGCTGCGGACCGTTCCGAGGAAGACGACCACGCCGCCGAATGCGTCGTCGCGCACGAGCGCAAGCGCGTCGTCGACGGAGAGTGGCGCTTCGCTCACCGCGATGGGCGCGAGCGTGCGCGCGTCTCCTCCTGAGACCGGAGGTATGAGCGCCAGCTCGTCGCCGTCGGCGAGCGGCTCGTCGACGCCGACATATTCGCGATTCCGCGCGATGACGACCTGGCGCCCCTCGGTGATGAGGGGGTGCTCTTTGGTGATGCGTCCGATGGCGTCCCGCACGGTCGCTCCAGGAGGGAGCTCCAGATCAAAATGTCCTCGGCCCGCCGCTTCCCTATAAGACGCGAATAGACGAACGAGCACGCGCACCTCCCAGAGCGTATCGCGCGGTCAGTCATCTCGCGGCGGGCGACGGGTTCGCGGCGCAGTGGGGGCCGGCGACCCTGCGTGGTCGCCGGAGGGACCCGCGAGCACGCGAGCCCGTCCACCGCCGCGGCAGGAGTGGCCGCGGTTACGCAGCACTGGAGATGCGAGAATCGCACGTTCATGGACACGAGCGCGCTCGTCGCATTCGGTCTCACTCTGCTGCTCGTCCTGGCGAACGGGTTCTTCGTGGCCGCCGAGTACGCGTTCGTCCGCATCAGGAAAACGCAGCTCGACGAGCTCGCCCAGCAAGGGAGCGGTCGCGCTCGCCTCTCCGCGAGCATCGTCGGCAAGCTCGACCAGTACATCTCCGCGTCACAGCTTGGCGTGACGCTTTGCTCTCTAGCGATCGGCTGGATCGGCGAGCCCGCGGTCGCCGCGCTCCTTAAGCCCTACTTCGGGTGGCTGCCGGACCCGTTACTTGAGGTCCTCTCGTTCGCCCTGGCCTTCGGTGTCATCACCTATTTGCACATCGTGGTGGGGGAGCTGGCGCCTAAGTACCTCGCGATCCAGCGCGCGCTCGCTCTCGCGCTCTGGTGCGCCTACCCGCTCCATCTCTTCTACCGCGTGATGTACCCGTTCATCGCGCTCGTGAACGGAAGCGCGAACGCGATCCTCCGGATCGCTGGGATCCGCTCGAGCGACGACGTGAACGTTCACAGCGAAGAGGAGCTGAAGATGCTCGTCGCTGTCTCGACGCGGAAGGGCGTCTTGCAGGAGAGCGAGCGCGTGATCGTAGGGCGCGCGATGGAGTTCGCCGATCGCATCGTCCGTCAGGTCATGGTGCCGCGGACCGAGATCGTCGCGGTCTCGGACGACACGCCCGTCGCCGACATCCTGATCACGGCTCGGCAGCATCGTTTCTCGCGCTTCCCCGTCTATCAGGAAGACCTCGATCACATCATCGGCATCGTCCACGTGAAGGACCTCGTCGGCGTCGACAAAGAGAACCGGACCCGCGCGCGCGACGTCATGCGAAAGGTGCCGGTGATGCCCGAGACGATGCGCCTCGACCAGGCGCTCGCGGAGTTCCGGCGGCAGCGCGTTCAGCTCGCGATCGTTCTCGACGAGTTCGGCGGGACTGCGGGCCTCGTGACGCTGGAGGACGTGATCGAGCAGCTGGTCGGTGAGGTGCAGGACGAGTTCGATCGCGAAGCGCCCGCCTTCAAGGAAGAGGCGCCCGGGACGTTCGTGGTCGATGGGCTCACGTCCCTCGACGCGCTGCGCGAGCGTCTCGGCGTCGAGCTGACGGACGAGCCCTACGACACCGTCGGCGGGCTCGTGTTCGGCCGTCTCGGCCGGCTCGCCGCGGTGGGAGACACGATCGAGATCGAGGGCTACCGGTTCCAGGTCACGGCAGTGGATGGTCGCCGAGTCGCACAGGTCCGCGTCGTGCGCGGCCGCCCTCCGCGAAAGGCGGCGTAAACAGAGAGCAAATGTGACGGCGAAGTAACGGCCCGCTTGCCCGGTGCGCTGGCATGAGGGCTGCTTATCTGTTTCGCATGATGGACCTTTTGACCGGTGACGCTGGACTGGCGATCTTCACGGCCCTCGGTATCGCGGTGACCGCCGTCTCAATCCTGCGCGACGCCAAAGTGCAGAAGGCTCGTCTTGTGACGGTGGTCGAAGAGGACCACGTCGACCTCGGCCACGCCGCCTAACGCGGGAACAGCGACCGCACGAAGCTGACGACGTCGCCGATGCGCGCACCCCAGAACGCCTGCGCGCGCGGATCCATGAGAACGAAGACCCCCATAGCGGCGAGCGTGACCGCGCCGGTCATGACGGCGAAGCCGATGGCGCTGCTCCTAAATGGAATCCGCACGCGCCAACTTTAGAGTGCCGCCGCGCTAGGCGCGCGCCCCGCTTCGTAGGCGTGCCACGAGATTGTCCAGGCGCGCTCGCGAGATCGTCAGGAACTTCGCGAGGTTCTGGCGATCGGCCTCGGCGATGCTCCCGTGGCCGTCCTCGCCGATGGCCCGCGCGAGCTCCGATAAGGCTTCGTTCAGCTTACGGGTTGCCGTGATGAGCGCGTCATCGCGGAGCGGCGGAATCTCCGGTGCGGTCCGCTGCGCCTTCTCGCCGGGATGGAGGATGCGCTCGACCTGATCGTGCAGCCGGAGGAGCGTGAGCTTCCCGGCGATGATCTGCTTCGCGAGCGATTGGCGGCGCCGCTTGTTCTCGAGCTTCATGAGCTCGTACGCGGCCGAGAGGGTGTCGTACCGCTGCGCGACCATGTCGCGCACGTCGTCCGGGGCTGACGCGAGCCGCAGGCGGTTCTCGACGTATCCCTTGTCCTTGCTCAGCTTCGTCGCGAGATTGCGGATCGAATACCCGAGCTCGTCCGTCATCTTCTTGTAGATGACGGCCTCGTCGAGCGGCGAGAGGTCCTCGCGCTGCAGGTTCTCGATGAGCGCGATCTCGAGCGCGGTCGCATCGTCGAAGCGCTCCACGATCGCGGGGATCGTCTCTTTGCCCGCGAGCTTGGAAGCGCGCCAGCGGCGCTCGCCGGCGATGATCTCGTACTCATTACCGGCGGGGCGGACGAGGATCGGCTGCAGCACGCCGTGCTCGCGGATCGACGCAGCGAGCTCGGCGAGCGTGTCTTCGTGCCACGTGATGCGCGGCTGTCCCGGATTCGGGATCACTTTCTCGAGCGGGATATCGCGGACCGCGGTAGGCGTTCGCGCCGCAAGCAGGCTGATGATGCCGGGCTGCACATCGGCCTCCTGCTGGAAGATCCGCTCGCCCGCCTCGCGGAAGGACTTTCGTGGACGATTACTTGTGAGCACCGATCACCTCCTTCGCCAGATCGACGAAGCTCTTTGCCGCATCGCTCTTGGGCTCGTACACGGTGATCGGGACGCCCGCGGTGGGGGCTTCCCCGATCTTTACGGACTGTCTGATCACGGTGGCAAACACCTGGTGATCTCCGAGATCTTTCAGCGAGTCGAGCATGTCGCGCGCGAGGATCGTTCGGCTGTCGTAGAACGTCGGAAGCAGGCCGTACACCTTGAGGCTTGGATTCAAACGCGTCTGTACCGTCTTGATGATCTTGAGAAGTGCTGCGACACCTTTGAGTGCGTAGTACTGCGTCTGCACGGGGATGATCACGCCTGTCGCCGCGACGAGCGCGTTCAGCGTGAGGAGACCGAGGGTCGGTGGGCAATCGATGAGGACGTAGTCGTACCGGTCGACGACTTCGCGCGCGAGCTTGTCGCGCAGCGCCATCTCGCGGCCGATCGCGTTGAACAGCTCGACCTCGGCGGCCGAGAGCTCGAGCGTCGACGGCGCGACGTCGACCTTCTTCGTTTTTGTCGGTCGGATGATCGACCCGAGCGTCACATTCGAGTCAATGAGGACGTCCGCGATGCTCCGCTCGACCGTGTTGAGATCAATACCGAGGCCGACGGTGAGGTTCGCCTGCGGATCGAGGTCGATGCAGAGGACTTCGTGACCGAGCGACGCGAGCGCGCCGCCGAGATTGATGGCGCACGTGGTCTTGCCGACGCCGCCTTTTTGGTTCGCGATCGCTATGACGTTACCCAACCGCGCTCTCCTCTTTGCGAACCCCCTTGCCCGGGCCCGCTTCGAGTTGCTGTGCTCCCCACAGCGCGCGGAAACGTACGCGCCACCAGCCCCGCACGGACTATAACGGCTTGCGCTCGGTTTTTGTGCGGCCATGCGGCGGCCGCTTTGATTCGTCGGGCCCGTCGAGCGTCGCGCGCGGCGGCCATGGTCGATACTTCGGTCGTCCGGCGGTGCCGCGCGCGACGCTCGCAGGCCCGTCGTCGGCGCGCTCGCGAGCAAGCTCGCGGACGCGCCTCCTAGGGCCTGTAGCTCAGTGGTAGAGCGGCGGACTCATAATCTGCTGGTCCCAGGTTCGATCCCTGGCGGGCCCACCGAGTCCTCGGATAGCGCGGTTCGGCGCTACGCCACAGTCGGAAGAGGCTTCGACACGTTCGGCGCGGCAGCTAGGACTACCGTTTGCTCGGATGAAGGCTAGCGAGAAGGCCATCTCCGTCACGCTCGCCGACGTCGAGCGCGCCCGCGAGATCGTCGGCCCGGTCCTTCACCGCACCCCACTCCTGTCGAGCCGTTCGCTGTCGGAACGCATCGGAGCAGTCGCCTATCTCAAGGCCGAGAACCTCCAGCGGACCGGCTCGTTCAAGCCCCGCGGCGCCGTTAACGCCATTTCGAAGCTCTCGAACGAGCAGCGGGAGCGGGGGATCGTGACCATGAGCGCCGGCAACGCGGCGCAGGCGATCGCCTTCGCGGCTCGCACCGCAGGTTCCCCGGTCACCGTCGCGATGCCCCAAACGGCTCCTCAGTCAAAGGTCGACGCGACACGGAGCTACGGCGCCGAGATCGTGTTCGCGGCAGACATGACGAAGCTGATCGCGCTGGTCGGCGAGCTCAAGGATCGCTCAGGCGCCTACTTCCTTCATCCTTACGACGATGCCGCGATGATCGCGGGCCACGGAACGTGCGCGCTCGAAGTCCTCGACGACCTGCCAGACGCGGACCTGTTCGTCGTCGGCGTCGGCGGCGGCGGGCTGATCGCCGGCATCGCGACCGCGGTCGCGGCGAGGCGACCCCGCGCGCGGATCATCGGCGTCGAACCAACCGGCGCCGCCGGGATGCGCCGCGCGCTCGACGCGGGCCAGCCGGTGCGCCTCGAGCGCATCGACACCATCGCCGACGGGCTCGCGGCTCCGATCGCGGGAAGCATCCCGCTCGAGATCATCCGCCGCCTGGTCGCGGACGTCGTGGTTATCGACGACGACCTGATCGCCGAGGGAATGCGCTTCCTCGCGCAGCGCGCGAAGCTCGTCGCGGAGCCGGCGGGCGCTGCCGCGACCGGCGCGCTCCTCGCCGGGAAGATCGCGGTGCGTCCTGGCGAACGCGTCGTCTCCATCGTGTCGGGAGGGAACGTCGACCTCGCGCGGATGGCGCAAATCTTCGGGGGGTGAGACTCGTGCTCTACGCGGACGGCGCGGCACGCGGGAACCCCGGCCCCGCGGGCGCCGGGGCCATCCTTTACGACGACAGCGGGAAGGTCGTGGCGGAGCTCGCCCGTCCGCTGGGCCGCGCCACGAACAACGTGGCCGAATACCGCGCGCTGATCCTCGGCCTCGAGGAGGCGCGGCGGCGCGGTGCGACGGCGATCGACGTGCGGATGGATTCGCTCCTCGTCGTGCAACAGATGCGAGGGCTGTGGCGCGTCAAGCATCCCGGCCTCACGCCGCTTGCGCTTCGCGCTGGCGCGCTTCTCGCCTCCTTTCCGGAGCGCGAGATCCGTCATATCCCCCGCGAGGAGAACGGCGCGGCGGACGAGCTCTCGAATCGCGCGATCGACGAGGGGGAGATCACGGCATGAGTCAGGACCCGCTTACTGCGTTCGTGGCGCGAAGTCTTCGCGCGGACGTCGGAGACGTGCGGAGCGAGCTCGTCGCGAAGAACTCGCTGATGGAGGTGGAGCGCATCCGTTTCAGCCAGGAGGGAGTCGAGCGTTCCCTCGCGCTGAAGCGCGTGCCTCCTGAGGACTCGCTCGAGGTGCAGCTTCTGCCATTCCTCGCGCGGAAGACCGACCGGGTGCCGCGAGTGCTCTCGCGTGGCGTCCCGCCGCCCGCCGTGCCGGCGTGGCCGTGGGTCATGACGGAGGACGTCCTCGACACCACGAGCGCGTGTCACGAGGATTCGCGCGCGATCGTCTTGACGAAGGTCGCGATCGAGCGCGCCGTCGCCACGGACGCTCCGGCGCTGGGCGCGCTCGGCGTGAAGACGGTGACTCCGGTCGATCTTGTGGAACGCGCCGTCGAGCGGGCGGCGACGGATCGCCCGGTCGATGCGGAGGCGCGCGCCGCCGCCGCGGCGCTCTCGCATCTTCCGACCGTGCTTTGTCATGGCGAGCTCGCGTGCACGCACGCGCGACTCACCGCGCGCGGCGTGATCATCGTGGAGTGGCGGCGCGCGTATCTCGGGTGCGGCCTTCTCGACATCGCGCAGCTGAGCGACGACGTCCGGGTCACGGTCAGCAGGGAGATGGCTCGTGCAGGTCGGCTCCTCAACCAGGTCATGCGCACGGCGATCAAGTAGTGAAATCCGCGCGCCGAAGGCGCGCGATCAAAGGGGAGGGCAGAGTACAATTGCACCCGCCGAGTAGGCCCGACGGTCGCGTCGGCGAAAGCCGCCGAGGAAAGTCCGGACTCCACAGGGCAAGGTAGGGGGTAACGCCCCTCCGCCGTGAGGCGAGGCCAGCGCCACAGTGACGAACCCGCGCAAGCGGGGTGAAACGGGCAAGCGCTACCTGGAGCAAGGCCGCGTAAGGGGACCATGGCGTGGCCCGCGCCGTCCCCGGGTAGGCCGCTAGAGGCGGAGGGTGACCTCCGCTCGAGAGGGATGACCGTCCTCGACAGAATCCGTGCTTATAGGCCTGCTCGGCCTCGTCATCCGAACGGCGCGACCAGCCGTATAAAGGATGAACCCACAAGGAGGATCGAATATGCGCGTATTCGCTGGCATAGCCGCCACGGCGATCCTGATCGCCGCCTGCGGCGGTACGGCTGCCGTGTCGACCCCGACCCCGACTCCCTCGCCGACGGCCTCGCCGACACCAACCCCGGCGCCGACGGTGGCGAACGTCTTCAAGGCGGAACTCAAGTCCTCGAACGAGGTCCCGGCGATAACTGGACCTGAGGCGACCTGCAGCGGCGCCGCGACTGTGACTTTCACGAGCACGACCGCCAAGTTCGACGTGGCCATCACCGGTTGCCCGGCGACGACCGCGATCAACATCGGTCACATCCACGAGGGCGCAACCGGGGTCAACGGAGCCGTGAAGATCAGCACTGGGCTCGTGGCCGGCGACCTCACTCTCACCGGCGGCGGCGTCACGTTTACCAGGACCGCAACTGCGGACGCGGCTCTGATCTCCACGATCATGGCGAACCCTGCGGGCTACTACGTGAACTTCCATTCCACGGCCTTTCCAGCTGGTGTCATCCGAGGGCAGCTCGTAAAGGCGTAAACGACTTTCGACTCACCGCAGCAGAAGGACGCCCCGTAAGAACGGGGCGTCCTTCGCTGTCTGGGCGGACGTCCAGCCGAGCGACGGCAGTGGCATGGTGCTTGCGTGCCTCCTCCGGAAGACCATCCGAAGGAGGTAGCGGCAAATGCTCTGGACGATCATCCTCATCCTGTTGATCCTGTGGGCGCTCGGCGGGTTCCTCGCCCTCGGGCCTCTTGTGCACCTGCTCCTGGTGATCGCGCTCATCGTGCTGCTCGTGCAGCTCATCTCGGGTCGCAGGGTGGCTCTCTAAGAACGCGCTTCGCGCACGCTCGTCGCTCGCCGACGGAAGTCATTGACGCGACGAGCGTGCGCTTGATATCGTCCCCTGGCCACGTTGACGGCGTGGATTTCACGAAAGGAAGTGGCGCAGTGCTGAGCTTCATTCGCAATCGCACCGGCTCCGGCGCGCTCGCCGGTCCTCGGCGCAGCCTGCCCACTTACCGGATGGCCTAGAACCCATCTTTCGCGAGGCCGCTCGGACCGTGGGCAGAGGCCCACGGTCTTTTGTTTTGTTTGAAGTAGGTGAAGAAATGGCCGTCCAAATACGCGAAGGGGTACGAACCGAAAAGAAAACAGCGGCCCTCGCGGCGAGCGGGGTCTGCAAGGCTTTCCGTCCGGCGCGGGTCACTCCGGGCGGCACGACGGTGCGCGCCGTTGACAGCGTCAGCCTTTCGGTCTGGCGTGGTGAGATCTACGGTCTCCTCGGCGCGAACGGATCCGGGAAGTCGACGCTCATCCGTCTTTTCTCGACGCTGCTCACGCCCGACGCCGGCACCGTGCGGGTCTTTGGCCTAGACATCGATCGGGACGAGCTCGCCGTCAAGCGTTTGATCAACCGCGTCTCGGTGGAGGCTTCGTTCTTCAAGAAGCTCTCGGCGATGGAGAACCTCGTATACGCGGGCCGCCTCTACGGCGTCGCGCCAGAAGAGTCACGCCCGAAGATCGTCTCCATACTCCGCCGCCTCGGCATCGAGGACGCTCGCATGACGGAGCCGCTCGAGAAGCTCTCGCGCGGCATGCAGCAGAAGGTCGCGATCGCTCGCGCGTTCCTGTCGACGCCGATGCTGCTGCTCCTCGACGAGCCCACGACCGGCCTCGACATCCGTAGCAAGCGCGAGGTGCAGACATTCGTCCGCGATCTGCGTGACGAGCACGACGCGACGATCCTGCTGACGACGCACGACCTCGATGAGGCCGCGAGGCTCGCGGACCGTATCGGCATCCTGCACCAGGGTCGTCTTGTCGCCGAGGGCACCGCCCTGGAGCTCGCGGCGCGCCACGGAGGCGGATCGCTCGAGGACGTCTTCATGACGCTCACGGGTCGTCGCCTCGACGATGCGGACGCCTCCGAGCCTGAGCGACCGACGTGATCGCTGACGTCGGCGCTCAGCTCGGCCTTGCCTACGCGTTCGTAGAGCGCGAGGTCGCGCTCTCGAAACGCTACTGGGCGTGGGAGATCGTGTGGCTCGTCTATGGAATCGTGACGAGCCTCTCGGTCGCCTACATCGCACTCGGCGCGCCGGGCCTCTCCGGGGGCTCCGGCGACCCGGCGCTTGTCTCGCGATTCGTGCTGTATCTGCTCGTCGGGACGATCACCTGGCGCTTCCTCGGTCTCATCTTCGAGCAGATGGGCGAGACGATCGCGTGGGAGCGTTGGGAGGGGACCATCGAGTACACGTTCATGGCACCGGTCCCGCGCCTCACGCATCTCTTGGGCATGTGCGCCGCCACGCTCGTCCGCGCCGTTGGATTCAGCGTGGCGATCCTCGCGGCGGTCGCGCTCTTCGTGCCAGTCGACCTGTCGCACGCGAACGTCGCATCCGCGCTCGTGCTGCTGGCGACGGGTGCGGTCGCGTTCATCGGACTCGCCATCGGCTCGTCCGTCTTCCCGCTGCTCTGGACGGAGAAGGGCCTGCAGATGGCATACATCGTCCAGGCCGTCGTCCTGCTGGTCTCGGGTGTCTACTACGAGACGACGATCCTCCCCGGGTGGATGCAGGCCCTCTCGTTCATCTCGCCGGCGACCTACGTCATCCGGGGAATGCGCGACGCGCTTCTCGACGGCGCCGATCTCGCGGCAGTGTGGCCGAACCTCTGGCCCGCTCTGTTAGTCGGTGCGGTCTCGATCCCTCTCGGCTTGCGCGCGTTCCTCTGGGCCGAGCGATACGCGAAGCGCACCGGTCGACTGAAGCGGAGCGGTTAGATGGCCGGGACGGTGGCGCAGCAGTTCGCATTCCGCGCGGCGACGTCGGACGACGCCGCCTTCGCCGCCGATGTCATGACCGCGGTGACGCCAGAGTCACCGTGGGACCCGGTCTCGCTTCGCTACTGGTGGTCGCAGCCGGACGAGTTCACGGAGGTCGTCCGTTTCATCGTGTTGCGTGGCGAGCGGCCGATCGGCTTCACGCAGATCGACCACGCTCGTTGGGACGTCCAACCCGAGCGCTACGCATCCATCCGCGGCGACCTCATGCCGACCGACCGCACACGCGATGCGTTGAGCGCTCTACTCGCCCCGATGGAGGAGCGGGCGATCGCGGACGGCGCGCGGATCCTCCGTGTCTCGGCGAACGAAGACGATGCGCTCCGGAGCGGGACGATCCTCGGACGCGGCTACCGAAAAGACCGTCACCAGAGGCGCTGGGAGCTCGACCTCGTGGCGAATCGCGAGCGGCTCCTCGCAATGACGGCCGAGTCGCGGGAGCGGATGCAAAAAGAGGGCGTGCGGCTCATGACCCTCGCCGAGGACACCGACCCAGACGTCATCACGAAGGTGTGGCGGCTGTCCGAGGAGGCCGGAGACGACGTCCCGACGACCGTGCCGCGCATCCCGGAGGCGACGGAGAGCTACACGCGTTGGACGAACGCGCCGGAGATCCACCGAGATCGCTTTTGGATCGCGCGCATCGGTGACGATGTCGTCGGCCTCTCGGTCCTCGGTTACCCGCCGATGCGCGGGATCGTCGGGACCGAATGGACGGCGACCGCGCGGGCGGTGCGCGGCCGGGGCATCGCGCGCGCGCTCAAGTGCGAGACCGTCGCGCAGGCGATCGCCCTGGGCGTCGATCGTGTCCGCACCGGCAACGACGCCGCAAATGCGCCCATCCTTCATCTCAACGAGACCATGGGCTACCACCCTGTGCCCGGACGGATCGACTACCTCCGCGCGGTCTGATTACTTAACCTAGACGCGTGCCGATTCCGCCCGCACCGCGCACCGCGCGCGAGAACGTCGTCGACGACGTGCACGGCGCCAAGATCGTCGACTCGTACCGCTGGCTCGAGGCGGACGCGACCGAGCGCGTTCGCGATTGGACGGATCAGCAGAACGCACGAACGCGGGCCGTCCTCGATGCGCTCCCGCAGCGCGCCGCGTTCGCGCGCCGCCTGCGGGAGCTGCTCTCCGTCGGGCTCCTCTCCACGCCGCGTCCGATCGCCGGCCGCATCTTCCATATGCGGCGGGAGGGGGAGCAGAAGCAAGCGGTCCTGTATGTTCGCGACGCGGTCGGCGCCGCGGACCGCGCGCTGATCGACCCGAACACGCTCGACCGCGAAGGCCTCGTGACGCTCGACTGGTACTACCCGTCGCCGGACGCGCGTTACGTCGCGTACGGCCTTTCGCGTGGCGGCGACGAGATGTCGACTCTCCGCGTCGTCGACACAGGTACCGGCCAAGGTCTAGGGGACCGGATCCCGCACACGCAGCGGAGCACGGTCGCCTGGGCATCGAGACCCGGCGGCGTCGGGTTCTACTACACGGTCCATCCCGCGCGGGGGTCCGTCGCGCCGGGCGACGAGAACTACTACCGCCGCGTTCGCTATCACCGGCTCGGGGACGACCCGGCGAAGGACGAGCTCGTCTTCGGCGAAGGCCGCCCGAAGGAGGACATCCTGAGCGTCTCCGCGTCGGCGGACGGGCGCTGGGTCCTCTTCACCGCTTTCAAGGGCTGGGCGAAGAGCGACCTCTATCTTCTCGATCGCGATCACCCAGAGCGGGGACTCGCGACGGTGCTCGAGGGAAAAGACGCGATCGCTGAAGGATTTGTGCTCGACGGCCGGATCTGGCTCCGCACGAATCTCGACGCCCCGAACTATCGCGTCGTCTCGGTCGCGTGCGAGTCGCCGGACGCCTCGCGGTGGGAGACGGTGATCGCCGAAGGCAGGGACGTGATCGAGGGCGTCGATCGCACCCGCGACCGGATCGCCGTGCTGCGTCTTGTTCGCGCGACTTCACGCCTGGCGACGTACGACGTTCGGGGTAGGGATGAGCACGAGATCTCGTTGCCGTCTCTCGGCGCGATCGAGTTCGTTGCGGGCGACCACGACGGCGACCGAGTGGGATACACGTTCCAGTCGTTCACGCAGCCGCCGATCGCGTTCGTCGCAGATGCGCGCACGGGCGCGGCCGACGAGGTGGTGCGACTCCGCATGCCCGATCGCCTCGACGTCGCGAGCATCGCCGTCGAGCAGACGGCGTACGCGTCTCGGGATGGCACGGAAGTCACGATGTTCCTCGTTCACCGCAAGGACGTGCGCCCGACGGGCGACGTTCCGACCCTTTTGACGGGCTACGGGGGATTCAACATCTCGCGCACCCCGGCCTATGCGGCTGGCGTCGCCGCGTGGGTCGAGGCAGGCGGACTCTTCGCGATGCCGAACCTTCGCGGCGGAGGCGAGTACGGCGAGACGTGGCATCGGGCGGGCATGCTCGGGAACAAGCAGAACGTGTTCGACGATTTTCACGCGGCGGCCGAGGCGCTCATCGCCCGCGGCTGGACCGAGCCGCGTCACCTTGCGATCTCGGGTGGCTCGAACGGCGGCCTTCTCGTTGGCGCCGCGCTGACCCAGCGCCCGGACCTGTTCGCCGCGATCTGCTGCGCCGTGCCGCTCCTCGACATGCTCCGCTACCAGAACTTCCGCATCGCACGTTTCTGGATCGCGGAGTACGGCTCCGCCGAGGACCCCGAGCAGGCGCGGTTGCTTCGCAAGTACTCGCCGTATCACAACGTGCATGCGGGAGTCCACTATCCGCCGGTCCTCTTCACCACCGCCGAGGGGGACAGCCGCGTCGATCCGATGCACGCCCGAAAGATGGCCGCCTTGCTTCAGGCACAGACCGAGGACCCCGAGTCGATCGTGCTGTTGCGCGTCGATCGCGATGCCGGCCATGGAATCGGCAAGCCGCTCGACAAGCAAGTTGACGATTTCGCCGACCAATACGCGTTCATCGCTTGGCGGACCGGTCTGCATTTGAACGGACCGGGTATGCTCGGACGGCGGTGAACATCCTGAGATTCCTCCGCGACCAGGCGAAGGATTACAAGTGCAGCGTGTGCGGGGCCAACCACTCGGGCTCCGACATACGCGTGCTCGGCAAGCTCGAGTCCGCGTGGATCGTCCGCGTCACTTGCGCCAAATGCCAGACCGCGTTCAAGCTTCTCGTCGTGGTCGACGAGCAGCGCGCGGCGGTTAGCCCTGTCAAGGAAGAGCCCGAGCGCCCGCGCCGGCCGGCCGTCAGCGCCGACGAGGTCATCGATGCGCACGAGTTCCTCGAGACCTACCAGGGCGACGTGCGCACGCTCTTCGCCCGCCGTGACAAGGTGAAGACCGAGCCCGACCGCTCCTAATGGCGAAGAACGCGCTCATAACCGGCTGGGGTTTCTATGCGCCTTCGCGCGTCATGACCAACGCCGAGCTCGAGCGGATCGTCGACACCACCGACGAGTGGATCACCAGTCGCACCGGCATCAAGGAGCGTCGCATCGCCTCGGACGAGGAAACCAACTCGTTCATGTCCGCGCGCGCGGGACGCGCCGCGCTCGAGAAGGCGCACCTCCGCGCACAAGACGTGCAGCTCGTGATCGTTGGCACGTGCTCGCCGGACTACCTCTTTCCGGCGACCGCCTGCCTCGTGCAGACGGAGCTGGGCGCGACTCGGGCCGGTGCCTTCGACGTGGAGGCGGCCTGCACCAGCTTCATCACGGCGCTCGCGATCGCGCGCGGGATGATCGTCTCGGGCGCGATCCAGAACGCGCTGGTCATCGGGGCGGAGAGGCTCTCGCGGCTCCTCAACTGGAAGGATCGGACGACGTGCGTGCTCTTCGGGGATGGCGCCGGCGCTGTCGTGCTCGAGGCATCGAACGCCTCGGTAGGGATCGAATCGACCGTCCTGCACGGAGATGGCTCGAAGGGCGAGATGTTGATGGTCCAGGCCGGCGCCTCAAAGCGCCCGGCCTCGGCCGACACGATCGAACGGGGTCAGCACTTCATCACGATGTCTGGCGGTGAGGTCTTCAAGCTGGCCGTGAAGTCGATGGCCGACGCCGCCGAAGAGGCCATCGCCGAGGCCGGCCTCACGCTCGACGACATCGACGTCCTCATCCCGCATCAGGCCAACGTACGGATCATCGACGGGGTCGCGAAGCGCCTGCACTTCCCTCCCGAGAAGGTCTTCGTGAACATCCAGCGCTACGGCAACACCTCGGCGGCCTCGATCCCGATCGCGATCTGCGAAGCCGAATCGACGGGTCGCCTTCGCAGAGGGGACAAGGTTCTCCTGGTCGCCTTTGGCGGAGGCTTCACCTGGGGCGCGTCAGTCCTCGAATGGTTCGGAGCTCACGACGGCGTCCGTCCCCTCTCTCCTCTCGAACGCGCCGGACGGGCACTGGAAGAGGTCGTCGAGAGAGTTCGCCCGACCTAAGCGACGTCGCGCCCGCGTCGCGGGTCCTGTCCCGGGGTCGGGGTCGCGCACTCGCCTACCGGTCCGCTCCCCACCACTTGGAACCAGTCGCGTCTGACGCGGCCGGTCAGCGGCTCGCGCGCAACCCGCTCCCCCGTGCCACCCGCGACGCGACCGGCCAGGCCGCCTTCGCATCCGAGTCCCTATCTCTTTTGTATGGAGGTATTGACAGTGGCCTCCAGGGGTGTAACTTCCCGTCGCGTGGTGAGTAGTGGGGGACGGTGGGGAACCGTCCTCCGAGTACGGAAGGGACCTTGGAAGGCTATTTCGCAGGGGAATTCGCCCACTCGCTGGACGAGAAGGGTCGGCTCGCCATCCCGGCCAAGTTCCGAGCCCGCTTCAAAGAAGGAGCGGTCGTGACACGGTGGATAGGCGAATGCCTCGCCATTTTTCCTTCCGACCAATGGGCCGACCTCAACTCCGAGATCGCCAAGCGCCCTCGTACGGACCCCGCGGTATCGCGGTTCCGTCACTTCGTGCTGGCGGGCGCGCATGAAGCGGACCCGGACGGGCAAGGGCGCGTCGTCGTCCCGGCACATCTACGGGAGTACGCGTCGCTGGGGGCCGAAGCCGTCGTCATCGGGAACCTCGACCACCTCGAGGTCTGGGAGCCCGGACGCTGGCGCGCCGAGCTCGCGAACGTCCAGACCAAGGTCGAGCCCGATCTCCGGGACCTCGGGATCTGATGCGGATCCGATTGGCCGGGGGCTGGGGGGCAGAGCCCCCCAACGGCATGAGCCGGTTCTCGTGGCCGAAGTACTCGCCCAACTTGGTCCCCGCGAAGGTGCGCGCTATCTCGACGGGACGGTCGGTGGAGGCGGGCACGCCGCCGCCATCCTTGACGCAAGCGCGCCGAACGGCCGGCTCCTCGGGCTCGATCGCGATCCCGCAGCGCTCGCCAGCGCCGCGCGAGAGCTCGCGCGCTTCGGCGATCGCGCGGTCCTCGTTCGCGGGAACTTCGCGGTTCTCGACGACCTGGCCGGCGAGCACAGCTTCGTTCCGGTCGACGGCGTCCTCCTCGACCTCGGCCTTTCGTCCATCCAGCTTGCCGATGAGGACCGAGGCTTCAGCTTCCGCTCCACAGGACCGTTGGACATGCGTGCCGATCCGGATCTTCGCGCCACGGCGGCCGACGTCGTGAACAGCTGGGCTGAAAAGGACCTTCGACGCGTCTTCGCCGAGTACGGCGAAGAGCCGGAGGCGGCGCGCGTCGCGGGAGCGATCGTCCGTCGCCGCGTCAAAACGCCGTTCGGAGCTGCCGACGATCTCGGCCGTTTCGTCGCCGGCGTGAAGACGCGGAGGCCTCGCGGCATCGATCCCGCGACGCGCGTCTTCCAGGCTCTCCGCATCGCGGTCAACGACGAGCTCGCGAACCTCGAGCACGGACTCGCGGCGGCCATGCGCGTCCTCCGTCCCGGTGGACGGATCGTCGTGATCTCGTTCCATTCCCTCGAGGATCGGATCGTCAAACAATTCTTCGCGCGTGAATCGCGCGACTGCATCTGTCCTCCCCACCTCCCCACCTGCGTCTGCGGGCACCGCGCGGGCCTGCGTGTTCTTACCCGGCGGCCGTTACGTGCGGCCTCGGCGGAGGTAGACCGCAACCCGCGCGCCCGCAGCGCAGCTCTTCGCGCCGCCGAGCGCCTGCCTTGACGTTCGCGCAGGCTGTGCGCGCGCCGCAAGTGCGGCGCGTGCAGCACCGTCCCCACCGCCAGGCCGTCCCGCACCATCGCGGCGCGCCGCGTCGGGCCGCCGCCGGTCAGGTCCGCACGACGAGCTGGGAGATCCGCTCATTCCTCCTTGCGAGCGGCGTGATCGTCGGGTGCTTTCTCCTCGTCCTCCTGTACCTCGCACAGGCCACGGCGGTCTCGGCCGCGGGTTACGAAGCGCAGCGCTTAGCGGCGCAGCGCGACGAGCTCCGCCGGCAGAACGCGCTTCTCGTGATCGAGAGCGCTCGTCTGGATTCCCCGGCGCGGGTCGAAACGGAAGCGCAGCGCCTCGGGCTCGTCCGCGCCGCGACGATCGGCCTTGTAGGACCGGAGGCCGTCGCGGCGACGCGGTAGCGCGCGGCTTGTGCCGGCGGGGAGCGGGCACCAGCCACAGGAGCGGAGGAGGTGAAGGATGACTGCCACGATCTCGCACACGCGTCTTCGCGTCCTCTTCGCGTTCTTCGCCGTCGCGTCGCTGCTCCTCTCCGCGCGGCTCGCGTACTGGCAGACCGTCGGGCGCGCCGATCTTCTGAGCCGCGCGACCGACCAGGTCCATAGCGACCTCGTCGTCCCCGCGCAGCGTGGGGTCATTCGCGACCGGAACGGGGCGATCCTCGCGACGACCGTCGACCTCCGATCCCTCTACGCGATCCCTGGACTCATGACGGATCGTGACGGCAACGACATGAGACCGGCGGTCGCGACCGCGCTGGCGCCGATCCTTGGCGAACGCCCTGAGGTCCTCCGCGCCGCGTTCGACAGCGGCGCGGAATGGTTGTTCGTCCGGCGGCGGCTTCCCGAAGAGACCGCGGCTCGCGTCGCCGCGCTGCACCTCGCGGGGCTCGGCTTCGAGATGGAGCCGAAGCGGCTCTACCCGAACGGCGCGGTCGGCGCACAGGTCCTGGGTTTCGTGAACGACGATGGGGTCGGGCAGTACGGGGTCGAAGGGCGCTACGCGACGGAGCTCAGCGGCACTCCCGGGCGCCTCGTCGTCGCTCGCGATCCCGCGAACCGCGAGCTCGCGCTCGGCCTGCGCACGGCGGTACCGGCGAAGAACGGCGACGACCTTTCGCTCACGATCGACCTGGCCGTGCAGAACGCCGTCGAGCGCGAGCTCGCCGCGGTCGTGGAGCGCGAGAAAGCCACGGGCGGAGCGATCGTCGTCCTCGATCCGAAGGACGGCGCGGTGCTCGCGATCGCGTCGTCGCCGACCTACGACCCCGCGCGTGTCGGAAGCGCGGACGCCGAGGCGCTCCGCAATCGGGCGATCTCGTGGACGTACGAGCCGGGGTCGACGATGAAGGCGATCACCGTGGCGGCCGCGCTCGACAAGGGCGTCGTCACTCCGAGCACGAGCTATCAGGACGTCGGCTATGCGGTAATTGGCGGACGCAAGCTCTGCAACGCGCAGTGCAAGGTCTATGGCCCGACGACCGTGACGCAGATCCTCTCGCGGTCGCAGAACGCGGGCGCGGTCTTTGTCGCGAGCAAGCTCGGCGCGTCGGATCTCAACGCTTACTTAAAGTCGTTCGGGTTCGGCCAGCGCACCGGCATCGACCTCGCCGCGGAGACGAGCGGGATCGTGCGCCCCCTCGCGGAGTGGTACCCGGTCGACCTCGGCACGATCAGCTTCGGTCAGGGCCTCTCGATCACGCCGCTCCAGCTCGCGTCGGCATACGCGGCCATCGCGAACGGCGGCACCCTCTACCAGCCCTACGTCGTGGCAAGCCGGCGCGATGCGGACGGGGAGCACCGCACCGCGCCGGTCGCGGTCCGACGGGTCATCTCGGAGGAAACCTCCGCGACGCTGGTCACGATGCTCACGACCACGGTCGACAACGGGATCGCGAACCTGGCGGCGCTCAAGGGCTACAGCGTCGCCGGGAAGACCGGCACCGCGCAGATCCCGAGCGACGACGGGCGCTACGTCGACGACGCGTACATCTCGTCTTTCGCCGGTTTCGTCCCCGCGATTGACCCGCGCATGGTGGTCGTCGTGGTCCTCGACAGGCCGCAGTCGAAGCTGCTCGGCACCGTTCCCGCCATGAACACCTTCAAGGCGATCGCGACCGACGCGCTCCGCTACGCGCGCGTTCAGCCGGATCGGCCCTGACGCTCGGTACCATTCGACCGAACGTGTTCACCCTCGACCAGATGCTTCGCGCGACGGGTGGACGGGTCATCCACGGTGCTCCGAACGGAGACGAGCGGTTCGCCGGCGGTGCGTTCGACTCGCGCATCGCCGAAACGGGCAGCGTCTTCTTCGCCCTGCGCGACCAGCGCGACGGCCACGAGTTCGTGGCGGACGCGTTCGCGCACGGGGCGCGCGCGGCCGTCGTGGAGCGTCCCATCCCCGATCTGCCTGATGGCGCGCTCGTCGTGGAGGTTGCGAACACGCAGCACGCCCTCCGGCGTCTCGCCGAGGCACTACGCGACGCGCACCCCATCCCGGCCGTTGGTATCACGGGAAATGTCGGCAAGACGACCACGAAGGAGGCGACGGCCGCGGCGCTCGGCGCGCGTTACCGGGTCCTGCGCACCGTGTCGTCCTTCAACAACGAGATCGGCGTCCCGCTCACATTTCTCGGGATCGAGCCGAGCCACGAGGTCGCGGTGATCGAGATGGGCTTCTACGTACCGGGCGAGATCGCTGACCTCTGCACCCTGGTGCGCCCGCGGGTCGGCATCATCACGCGCATCCCCGATGTTCCGGTGCATTACTCGCGGACGCCGAGCGTCGAGGCGATCGCGATGGGAAAGGCCGAGCTCATCGAGTCCCTGCCGCCCGACGGCGTCGCGCTCCTGAACGCGGACGACGCGCGGGTCCGTGCGCTCGCCCCGCGTACGAAGGCGCACGTGGTGCTCTTCGGCGAGTCCGCGGATGCGGCGCTCCGGGCCACAGACGTGGTCGCGCGCGGCACCGACGGTCTGCGCTTCGTCGCCCACGACGGCGCGCGCAGCGTGGAGGTGCGCCTGCCGCTCCCCGGACGGCACCTCGTCGCGTCGGCGCTCGCCGCACTCGGCGCGGCCACCGCCCTAGGGGTTCCTCTCGACGAGGCGGCGACCGCTCTTTCGGCGATGGACCAGCCCGCGCATCGCATGAACGTCCGTCGCACGCCGGAGTTCGTGGTGATCGACGATTCCTACAACGCGAGCCCGGCCGCGGTCACGGCCGCGCTCGCGGTGCTCGGATCGGTGCCGACGCGTCGCGTCGCGGTGATCGGCGACATGCTCGAGCTCGGGACGCTCTCCGCGGATGCGCATGAGGCCGCCGGTCGCGAAGCCGCGAAACAGACCGACGTGCTCGTCGGTGTCGGCGAGCTCGCGCGGACGATGGTGAGCGCTGCGCGCGCCGCCGGGCTTCGCGACACGTACCAGGTGGCCGACCGCGCCGAGGCGCTGATGCTCCTGCAACGGATCGTGCGGCGCGGCGACACGGTGCTCATAAAGGGATCGCACTCCCTCGCGCTCGACCAGCTTGCCGACGCGCTCGTTCAGACGGCGGCGAAGGCCTGATGCCAACGGAGAGGCTCGCCGTTCTCGCTCTTGGGGTGTTGGTCTCGGCTTTCCTCGTCGGCCTGGTCTTGGGTGGCCCGTACATCGAGCTTCTTCGGCACTTCCGAATCGGCCAGAACATCCGCCGCGAAGGACCGAGCCGTGACTTCGCAAAGCAAGGCATCCCCACGATGGGCGGCGGCTTGTTCATCGGCGTGGTCGCATTCCTGTGGGCGTTCGTCCTGCTGCTGCTGCCGGAATCCCTTCGCGACGAGTACATCCCGCAGACGATCGTGCCGATCGGCGCGCTCGTGGGCGTCGGCGCTCTCGGCGCGATCGACGACTTCGTGAACGTGAAGTACGGGTTTGGGATCCGCGGCCGCCACAAACTCGTCTGGCAGACGATCGTCGCGATCGCCGCAGCGATCTACATCCAGAAACACTTCGCGGTCAGCGGCATCTTCGTTCCGCTTGCGGGCGAGTGGGTCGTCGGCGCGATCGTCTTCGGCCTCATCGCG
>VBGU01000270.1 GCA_005881085.1 Chloroflexota bacterium
AGGCGATCGCTCGGCCTTCGCGGAGCTTTACGACCGCCACGTCGACTCCGTGTACCGCTACCTGCTCTACCGCGTGCGCGAGCCGTCCGATGCCGAGGATCTCGCGAGCGAAGTGTTCACGAGAGCCTTCGCGAACATCCATCGCTATCGCTGGCAGGGGAAGTCGTTCCTGGCGTGGCTCTACACGATCGCGCGTAACGCGGTCACCGATCGTCGCCGTCGCGAACGGCCGATGGTCGACCTCGACAACGCGTACGGCGTCGCCGAAGACGGACCGACAGCGCACGAACGCGCGGTGCACGGTGAAGCGGTCGATGCTCTGCGCGGCGCGGTGAAGCACCTCACCGCGGAGCAACAGGAGGTCATCGTCCTTCGCTTCGTCGAGAACATGTCGAGTCGCCAGGTCGCGCAGGTGCTCGGCAAGAATGAGGGCGCGATCCGCGCGCTTCAGTTCCGAGCGCTCGGTCGCCTAAGAAAGCTCTTAACGAGCGAAGTCGCCTGAGCGAATTGGGGGGCGATGCCTCCCAGCCCCCGTACACTCGAACGTAGGTACTCGTTGATCCGTCTTCGCACGTTCCTGCCTCTCGTCGCGTTCATCGCGGCCGCTTGTTCGCTCGTTCCCGCCGAGCTGCAGCGGGAGCTTTTGCCGTCGAACACCTCGTACAAGACCGCCGAGGCCGCGTACCAGGTGCTCATCGAACGGCACGTCGACAAACCCACATCGCAGACGCTTTTGACGGGCGCTCTCGACGGCGTCGTCACCGAAGCCAAAAAAGAGGGCGCAAGCGACGGAACGCTTCCGTCGAGCGGGCTGAGCCTCACCGGCAGCACGTGGTCCGACTTCGCGAAGTTCTCGGACCGGCTGGACGCGATCGCCGCGGCCACGCCGAACGCCGACAAGACGCTCCTCGAGCGCGCGGCCGTCGACGGTATGGCGAAGTCGATGAACGAATGCCACACCTACTACCTGGACCCGACGCGCGCCAAGAACTTCAACCAGCCGCAGCCCCCTGTTTCCGGCATCGGCGTGACGATCAACAAGCCCAGCGCCGACGCGCCGATCGAGGTCATCCGCGTTATCGCGGGCACCCCGGCGGACCGAGGGGGCATCAAGAACGGCGACAAGATCGTGACCGTCGACGGCGTCGACGTCACCAACCTGCAGACCGAAGAAGTCGCGAACAAGGTCAAGGGCCCGGAGGGCACGCCGGTGACCATCGGCATCCTGCGCGGGCAGGAGACGCTCTCGTTCACCTTGAATCGCGCGCGGTTCTCGGTCCCGCTCGAGACCGACGGCATCATCGACGGCAACATCGGCCGGATCGAGGTGCCCCAACTCGTCGGCGCCGTCGCCGACGAGGTATCCAACGCCGTGAAGCGGCTTAACGCGAACGGCGCCGGCGGGCTCGTCCTCGACCTTCGCGGCGACCCGGGCGGTGATCTTTCAGCCGCGGTCGACATCGCGAGCATCTTCGTCCGGCAGGGCACGCTCGTGTACCAGACCGGGCGCGACGGCAACCGCACCCCGCTCGACGTGAACCGCCGCTTCTACATCGACAGCCCCAAGCCGCTCGTCGTCCTCGTGAACAAGAATTCCGCATCGGGCGCTGAGATCATCGCCGCGGGGATCCGCGCGAACGGCGCGGGCTTCGTCATGGGGACGCAGACCGCGGGATGCGTCGGCACCGGACAGCCACGCGATCTGCCTGACGGCGGCATCCTCCTCGTCACCATCACGAAGATCCAGGACGCGAAGACCGGGGCGGATCTCAACGGGCCGGGGAAGGGGATCGTCCCGGACCAGGTCGTCGATCAGCCGACCGGCGCGCAAGGCGACCCGCAGCTCGACGCGGCCGTCGCCTATCTCCGAACGAAGGTCGCGCGTACGAGCGCCGCGCCGAAGTTTCTGCTAGCCGCTTAGCTCACCGCGCCGAGCGCCGCGAGCCCAACGACAAGCACGACGATCCCCACGATTTGGTTTGGCGCGAGGCGCTCACCGAGGGCGAGCATGCCGAGTACGGCGGGAACGATCGGGTACATCCCCGTCCCTGTCGCGGCGAGCGAGGCGTATCCGGATTCGATCCCGAGCGCGAAGAACACGTTCGCGAGCGTATCGAGGACGCCGACAGTCGCACCGAGCGCCAGCGCGGTCCGCGCGCGAAAGACGCGAAGATCAATCCGTCGTGCGGCGATGTACGAACCAATGAAGACGAAGCTCGTCGCGCGCAGCAGCAGGATCATCGGGATCCACGTGTACTGCCGCGTCGCGATCGCGAAGACGGCGCTCCAGAGACCGAACCCGAGCGTCGCGACCAAACCGATGCGCACGCCCGGGACCGGACGGCCGAGCGTGACGCGCAGCTCCCTGGCGTCGGTCGACGTAAGGACGACGCCGACGAAGACCAGCGACGCCGCGAGGATCTGTGCCGTTGTGAGCCGCTCGCCGAGGAAGATGACCACGAGGACCACGGTGATCACGACGTACGACGCGACGACCGGAGCGACCACCGCGATGGGGCCGAGCGCGAGTCCGCGGTAAAGCGCGGCGACCGAGATCACGCCGAGGACGCCGAGCGCGATCGCGAACGGGATCATGCCGGGCTCGAACTCGGGCCAACGGCCAAGAAGCAGAACAACGGCCGCGAATGAAGTGAGGCCCGTCGACTGCATCGCGAAGGCGGTGCGGACCGCTCCGACCCGGCGCGCGCAGATTCCGGCCGCGTAGTCGGCGAAACCCCAGACGACCGCGGCGGCGACGCCGAAGAGGAGAGCTTCCAGCTAAACGACCCGATCAATCTCTCGGCTCAGGGGCAGGGGCCCCTGGGCGCGAAGCGACCGAGGAGACACGCTCATGGCTGGTCGACTCGCTCGTCGTCGGCAGGGGCAGGGGCCCCTGAGCGCGGAGCGCGCCGCTCCTCGCTCGACGATTAGACGACGAGCTCGCGCGGGGCCTGCGTGAGGTTGCGTGCGCCGCTCTCGGTGATGACGAGCATGTCCTCGAGTCGAACGCCCCCAATGACCGGGTCGTAGACCCCCGGCTCGATGGTGACGACGTCGCCCGCGAGGAGCGGCTTCGTCCCGGATCGCGCGATCGCGGGCGCTTCATGGATCTCGAGCCCGACACCGTGGCCGGTCGAGTGGATGAGGCCGCGTGGCGTCGGATCGCTTGGGTCCTTCTTCTGACCCGGACGCAGCGTGTCGTAGCCGGCTGCCCAGATGATGTCCTCGACGAGCTCGTGAACCTCGCGCCCGGTCACGCCGGGACGCAGCGCCTTGATGCCCGCGTCTTGAGCGCGCTTCACGACGTCGTAGATCTTCCGGATCTCCGCGGGAGGCTCGCCCTTCGATACGGTCCGCGTCATGTCGGCCCAGTACCGCGTCTGTTTGTGCTGCGGAAAGATGTCCATGACGATCGGCTCCTTCGCGTGCAGGGGCCCGGTGCCGATCTGATGCGGATCGGCCCCTTGCGGGCCGGGCGCGCAGATCGCGCCGTCGGACGCATATCCGCGCTCGAGAAGGGCTGACTCGACGATTCCGCGCAGCCGCTCCGCCGTGAACACGGTGCCGTCCAGCTCGAGTGTTCGATCGGCTCGGGCTTTGGCGCGGCGGATGGCATCGACGCCCT
>VBGU01000271.1 GCA_005881085.1 Chloroflexota bacterium
GCGAAGCTGTTCCCGGATCGCGTCGCCGAGGGGGCCTTGGCGCGCGGCCAAGAGAGCGAGGATCCGACCGAGCCGGACACCGCTCACCGCGCCGACGACGGCGATGATGAGGAGTGACAAGAAACCAATCCCGATCCATGCGGTTGGGCCCCATGACACCACCGTCATGTAGATGCCGAAGACGAGGAGCGCGACGACCGACGCAGCACCGAGCGGCCGGATGACGCGGTACAGGCCCGCCCATTCGCGGACCTGCTCGGCCGTTCGCGCGCGCCGCAGGTTCGCGAGCCCGGCCCACTCGAGCGCGAGCGCGCCGAAGACCCCGATCGCGCCGACGACGTGCAGAAAAAGGGCGATCGAATAGAGCGTCATGACGTCCTCCAGATTGCGTACTTCATTGCGGGACGCTGGCGTTCCCTTGTGAAGGCACCGTGAAGGTCGTGCGGAGATGTCGTGAGGTCGGACATGACCGTCCTAGTACGGCGGGAGGTGCACGGTCCCACGGCCGGAAGCGTTCTCGAGGCAGGACCGGTCATTTCCGACCTGGTGGAAGGAGCTCTCGATGCTTTCGCGCTCTGTCCTCGCCCGCTATCTGCTGGTGGCCATCGTCTCGGCATTTGTCGCGACGGCGACGGCCGCGACCGCAGTCACCGCGCACAACGACGGGTTCAACGAACGGATCGTCAACTGCTTCGACTCGCGCGATGCCAGCAGCGATCAATGCCTCGCCGCACTCGAGGTGAGCCCTGTCGACTCGAACTTCTTCCGCGTCCTCGCGGACAACCTCGACAACATGCCCGCGAAGGAAGACCCTCAGCCTGAGGTCGACATCTACGCGCTCGTCAAGGAATGCGCCGCGACGCAGGACCTCGAGAGCGAGGAGTGCGTCGTCGCGCTCGAGCAGAGCGGACTGTCGCTCGATGAGTTCAAGGCCAAGTTCGCCGCGAAGCTCAGCTATCTCGCGAAGAAGGACCAGATGACCGCGATGATGAAGACCTGCCTCGAGCTCAAAGCGTCGCTCAACGGCAAGTCGGCTGACGAGCTGCACGATCTGGTCGAGAAGGTCAACTACGCCTGCCGCAAGGCGCTCGTTGAGTCGCACATGAACCCAGCGCAGTTCTGGACGAAGTACCGGTAGAGAACGCCTCCCTGCTCCCGCAGCGGCCCGAGCCCTCTAACGATGGCTCGGGCCGCGCTGCTGTCCGCGATTCCACCCCGATCCGCCGGCTTTCTTCGCGTCATACTCGGCGCGCCAGTCGCGCGGTGGACCCGAACGGGGACTGCGCTTCGGTAGCGTCCGCTTCACCTTCAGCGCGTCGAAGAGCGGATCGAGGCTCACGGCTTTGTCCCACATCCCCGCGGTGAGATCGCCGACCGCTTTGATGCGATCGCGCATCGTCACCATCGTGAAGTCACCCGGCTCGACAGCCGCCACCTCGTCCCACCGGAGCGGCGCCGACGCGCGCGCATCAGGCACCGGACGGATCGAGTACGCCGACGCGATCGTGCGGTCGAACGCGTTCTGTCCGTAGTCGACGAACACGCCGGGACGGCCTGCGACCTTCCACTGCACCGTCGCGATCTCCGGGACGAGCACCACGATCGCCTTCGCGATCGCGCGCGCGATCTCGCGCACCAGTGGGAACTCGAGCTCCGGGATGATCGGGATGAGGATGTGCAGACCGGTGACGCCACTCGTCTTCGGGTAGCACGGCAGGCCGAGGTCGTCCATGACGCGCTTGCCGGCCATCGCGATCTCGCGCACGTGCGCCCACGGGTTGCCCTCGGATGGGTCCAGATCGATGAGGAGGTAGTCGGGCTTGTTCACTTCGGGCACGCGCGAGTGCCAAGTGTGCAGCTCGATGCACCCGAGGTTCGCGATCCAGGCAAGCCCGGCCGCATCCGTGACCACCGGAAAGTCCGCCTCGTTGCCGGATGGATAGTTGATGTGCACGGTCTCGAGCCACTCCGGATGCGGCACGGGCACGCGCTTTTGGTAGAAGAAGTCGCCCTCGACCCCGTTGGGGTGTCGCTTCATCTGCATCGGCCGTCGCGCGACGTGGTGGAGGACCGCGTCGGCGACGTCGACGTAGTACTGGACGAGGTCGCCCTTGGTCAGGCCCATCTTGGGAAAGAAGACCTTCTCGAGATTAGTGACCTTGACCTCGCGGCCGGCGACGAGCACGCCGACCAACTCTAGGGCTAGACGAGGCTCTGGTAGCGCGGCACGTACGCCTGCGCACGAATGAAGGCGAGGATGTCCGCGGGGCGCTCGACGCGGGCGAGCCCGCGATCGAAGATCACCTCGGCAACGCGCGCCGCGACCCGTAGCTCGGTCTCGAGTATTCCGGACACCGGCGGGTACACGAGCCCCACCGCTATGTCCCTCGCCGTGACCTGCTCCGCGACGCCGCTCGCGGCCGCGATGAACATCTCGTCGGTGACACGGCGCGCGCCGGTCGCGTAGACGGCCATACCGATCGCCGGGAACACGTAGACGTTGTTGCCCTGCCCGGGAACGAACGTGCGGCCACCGAATCGCACCGACGGAAACGGGCTGCCGCCCGCGAAGACCGCGCGCCCGGCCGACCAGGTGTAGGCCTGCTCCGCCGTGCACTCGGACCGCGACGTCGGGTTCGAGTACGCGAAGATCATCGGCCGCTCGTTCACGCGAGCCATCGCCTCGATCACGCGCCGATCGAAGGCGCCGCCGACCGTGGAGAGTCCGATGATCCCCGTGGGCCGCAGCATTTCGATCGCGGCGACGAAATCGGCTATTGGCACATGGTGCTGCGCGAACGGGCGCTGATAGTCGTGGAGCGTCTCGCGATCCGCCGTGACGAGGCCCTTGCGGTCAAAGAGCGCGACCCGCGACTGCGCGTCGTTCTCGGGCACGCCCTCGTCCCGGATGGCCTTCGCCAGAAGATCCGCCGTCCCGACGGCGGCCGAGCCCGCGCCGAGAAACAAAAAGCGCTGTTGCGCGAGAGGCGTGCCGGTGATGCGAAGCGCACCGAGAATTCCCGCGAGCGCGACCGCCGCGGTGCCCTGCACGTCGTCGTTGAAGCAGCACACGCGCTCGCGGTAGCGCTCGAGGAGACGGATCGCATCCGCGCCCGCCCAGTCCTCGAACTGGATGAGCGCCCCCGGGAACACGGCCTCCACCGCCGCGACGAACTCGTCCACGAAGTCATCGAGCTCGTCGTCGGGGATGCGGGTCTGTTTGAGCCCGAGGTACAGCGGGTCCGACAGAAGAGTCTCGTTGTTCGTGCCCGCGTCGATCAGCACCGGCAGCGTGTACTGCGGCGGAACGCCGCCCGCCGCCGTATACAGAGCGAGCTTGCCGATCGGGATCCCCATTCCGTTCGCGCCGAGGTCACCGAGCCCGAGGATGCGCTCGCCGCTCGTCACGACGATGCAGCGGACGTCGCGCTCCGGCCAGTTGCGGAGGATCTCGCGAAGGCGGCCCTTCCGCCTGATCGACAGGTACAGGCCGCGAGGACGGCGAAAGAGATGGCCGAACTTCTGACAGGCCTCGCCGACGGTCGGCGTGTACACGATCGGCATGAAGCGCGCCGGGTCGGACATGAGGACGCGATAGAAGAGTGTCTCGTCGGTGTCCTGCAGCTGCGAGAGGTAGATGTAGCGCTCGAGATCGGTGGTCTTGCCGTCGAGCTGCGCGAGCGCCCTGCGCAGCTGCGTGTCGAGGTCGTCGATGCCTTCGGGAAGAAGGCCGAGGAGCCCGAAGGCCTCGCGCTCTTCCGCACTGAACGCGGTCGACTTGTTGCGGCGCGGGTCGTGGAGAAGATCGGTCCCGCGCGGCGTCGTCATCCGCGT
>VBGU01000263.1 GCA_005881085.1 Chloroflexota bacterium
TGGTGCGTCTGGACCTCCACTACATCCGGAATTGGTCCTTCGCGCTCGACGTTGAGATCCTGCTGCGCACGATCCCCGCGGTCCTCACCTCGAAGGGTGCGTATTGATGGCGCCCGCTCCTTCGGTCATGGTGCCGCGGCACCGCGGGCCGACCCTGCGGGTCGTGATGACCGGCGCCGGGGGATTCCTGGGGGCACACCTGCTCGCACGGTTCGTCGGGGCCGGCATGGCGGTGACCGTAGTCGGCCCCGACACGGGCGAATCGCGCTACACGGCCCGGATGGTCGCGGCGGGTGAGGTGGGCTTCGTCCGGTGCGACGCCGGTTTCACCGACGCCGGGATCGTTGGTGCGGTCGAGGAAGCTGATGCCCTCGTGCTTGCGGGCTTCGGCGAAGCCGCGTCTTCATCCGCGACCCCATTCGACGCCGTGGATATCGACCGCACCGTCTTGCCCCTCGCGCGGCTCGTCAGCGGCTTCGCTGGTCCCGGAAAGCACCTCATTCTCGCGAGCTCCGATTCGGTGTACGGAGCGCCCGAGCGCACCCCGGTGCGGGAGTCCGACCCGACCCGACCGCGGACGGCCGTCGGCCTCATCAACGTCGCGTGCGAACAGGTGGTCCGTGTCGTCTCTGAGATGGGAGCGACGGCCAGCGTTCTTCGGTACGCCACGATCTACGGTCCGGGCGAGACGGCGACGCGCGCGGTCCCCAACCTCATCCGCGCCGCGCTCGCGGGCCGCGGGCCGGTCCTCGAGGACGACGGAGTCGACGAACACGACTACGTTCACATCGTCGACGCGGTCGACGCCACGCTCTCTGCGCTGCGGCGACGCGCCGACGGTACCTACAACGTCGGGACCGGCGTCGGCACGACGACGGCCGAACTCGCAAACCTCGTCGTGTGGCTGACCGGATGCTCCGAGACGCCGATCCGGGGCGCGGGCGCGGACCACCCGACCCGCGGGAGCGTCGTGCTCGATACGAGCCGTGCGCAAATGGATCTTGCCTTTCAGGCTCGCCACGCCCTGGCGGATGGCCTGAAAGAAGAGGTCGGCTGGTTCAGGGCGATCTTCAGGAGCAACCTCAAGACCGCGGCATGACTTTGAGCAGCGACGGAGTGTTGATGGATGCGTTCAAGACCAGTCGGGACCGGCCCGCCCAACCGATCGGAAATCTCCGGCTCGTGCCCGGCGTGGTCGCGGGCGCGCTCAGGAACTCGTTCGCCGATCCGCACGATCTACGTGATGGATTCCTCCGGAATGTGTGGGTCGAGCTGAAGCGATTTGGCGCGCCGAACGTGCGCACGGTCGAGCTCTCACGCATCCGGGGGATTCAGCGCGTGAGCGTCGAAGGACCGGTGGTGCGCCACGGAGCCCTGGTCGTCAGCGCCCTCGCCGCTCTGCTTGAGTGCGAGCGGATCTTCGAGTTCGGCACGTCCGACGGAGAGACATCTCGGCTTCTCGCGCACAACTTGCCCGCCGCCGAGATCTACACCTTCGACGCATCGTCTGAGGCCGCGCGCGGAGGTGGCGGGGCCGGTCCGGCGTCGGCGACACGGATCATGAAGCTCTACGGCGACTCTCTGACGTTCGACTTTTCGCCGTACAGCGGGAGCATCGATCTGGTGCACATCGATGGGACTCGGCGCGCGGACTCGCTCCGCGCGGATGCCGACGCCGCCTTCGGCATGCTGTCGGAGCTCGGCTCGATCATCTGGTACGGCTACTCCTATCAGCCTGCCGTATACGCATACCTGAATAAGCTCGCGCCACTTCTGGATCGCCCCGTCTACCACCTCGTCGGAACGCGTCTGGCGCTGTACAGCCGCTGGGACATCGTCGTTACCTGACGACCTGACGCGTCATCGGAGAAGCTGCCGCTTGTTCACCCGCGCGCTCCGCCGCCGACTTGTATGCTCTCGACACACACGAAAGCGCAGGGGTGGTGGGCCGCGTCCGCGAGGGCGTGGAAAAAGTCGTCGGTGCAGAAAGACAACAATGGTGGCGCGTACGCTTCTCGCGTCCTCCTTGTGGACGACGAGCGGGACCTCGTTGAGCTGCTCGCGTTCCTTGTGGAGCAGGCCGGGTTCATTCCGATACGGGCCGTCGATCCGGCGCAGGCGCTCGAGGCCCTCGAGACTTCGGATCCGAGCGTTGCGGTCATCGACCTCAATCTGAGCTCTTCGAGCGGATTCGATCTCATCGTCGAGATTCGACGGCGAAACCCGAAGATCCCGATCATCGTCCTCACCGCTCGGGGCAGCGAAGGCGACAAGGTGCGCGCGCTCGACCTGGGAGCCGACGACTACGTGATCAAGCCGTTTGCCCATCGCGAGCTCATCGCGCGTATTCGTGCCCAAGCCCGGCGCGCCGAGCCGCCGCGCGGTAGCGCAAGCCAGACCTCCCTCGAAGTGGGGACGTTCCGCCTCGATCTCCAGGAGCGGACCGTGCTCGTCAATGGAGGCAAACCCCTTCGACTCACCGGGACGGAGTTCAGACTCCTCGAGTGCCTCCTGCGGAACGCGGACTCGGTGGTCGGCACCGAGATCGTCGCGCGCTACGTGTGGGGCTACAACGATCCTCCGGCCCGTGAGGCGATGCGGGTCACGGTGTATCGCCTCCGGCGGAAGCTGAACGACGATGGCTCGCGTTCGCGAATAATCGAGACGATCCCCGGAGTGGGCTTGCGGCTTCGGGTAGCGCAGCCGGAACAAGCGAACGAGCCCTCGTTGTAACGCATCTGTGTTCCCCCAGAGGTCCTTTTAACGCACCTGTAGCGGTTCCCTTAACGGACAGGAACCTGAATCCGGAGTCCAATTGCTCGCGGTGGGTACACACCAAGGGGGAACCAAATGATCAAGCTCCTTCTCGTTGAAGACGACCCAGACATGCTCGACCTGACGGCCTACGTCCTCCGCCGGGAGCGGTTCGTCGTCGCCGAGGCAAGCGATGGCGCGCAGGCACTCCGCCGCTGGAGGGCTGACCGCCCCGATCTCGTGATCCTCGATCTCGGACTTCCCGCCCTCGACGGCTTCGAGGTGTTGCGCAACATCCGCGGGGATTCAGAGACGCCGGTCCTCGTCCTGACCGGCCGTCGAGACGCCCAGGACATCCTTCGCGTCTTCAACCTCGGCACAGACGACTTCATGCCGAAGCCGTTCGAATTCAGGGAGCTGATCGCCCGTGTTCGCGCCGTTCTGCGGCGCTCGAAGCTCCCGGTGGATGAGCCGGGCGAGCCGTGCCTTCAGCTCGACGGGCTGAGCCTCGACCCGCAGACGTACGAGGTCGGCTGGCGCGAGGCGAGCGTTCGTCTCACACCGACTGAATTCCGGATCCTCTATCTCCTGGCGACGAACTCAGGCAAGGTGGTTCCTGCGAGTCGGATGTACACGTACGTATGGGGAAGCGCCGGCGGAGACGCGAACGCGTTGCGCTCTCACATCAGTCACCTGCGTCGCAAGCTCGAACTCGAGGTCGCTGGCGATGTGCCCGGAACGATCTCATCGGTACCAGCGGTCGGCTACATCTTCCGGCGCTCCGCGCCGACGTCACCGCCGGTGGCACCGTCAGCCGGTGCGCCGCCCCCACCTTCTTCGAGCCAACCAAAGATGCCTTCGCTGATGGCGGCTCCCGCAGCGTCCGGCTAGTGCGGGCGCGGTCGTGTGGGCTCTGGGTGGCTCGAACACCCGACCTCAGCGATGTCAGGCTCGCCGTGGCTCGAACACGGGACCTCAGCGATGTCAACGCTGCGCTCTAACCAGCTGAGCTACGAGCCCTCGACGCTCAAGGATACCGTGCGGGACTCTCGGTCCGCACGCCGCCGAAAATCCGCAACCCTTCGTTCGGCGCGTCCTTCGCGAAGCACACGACCTTGAATGCACCGAGCCCGTTGGGGTCGAGCAACGCGTCGATCGCGGAGCGCCGGCTCGCGGCACGGAGCTGCTCGATGGGCGTCGACGGACGTGCGGCCGACTCGCGGATCCCGAGTGCGACCAGCACCTCGCGCTGCGTCGACGTCCCGACGAGCTGAAGTCCGGCACCTTCCGCCGCGCGGCGGATCGCGGTGAAGTCGACGCTCGCGGTGAGGTCGTGCAGGCCCGGCTCGATAAGCGGGTCGGCGATCAGCCGATGCTGCGCGAACCCCCGAACGGTTCCCGCACCCTGTCGAGTCAGGAGCTCGGTCTCGTCGCCGCCGTAGTCGATGAGCACGACGTATCCGGCCACGAGCGCGGCCGCCGCCGCGGGGCTCGTCTCCCAGCGCCCACCCACCGGCACCGACTCGGGGATCCGCCATCGAAGATCGGCCGCGCTCGGCGCGCGGAGGACCTCGACGAGCGCGCCGTTCTCCTCGCCGACGAACACCTCGCGCACGCCTTCCGCGGTCCGCGCGAGCACGTGCACAGGGAACGCGTCGAGAACCTCGTTCGCGAACACGACCCCGTGGATCGGCGCGAGGCTCCGGGCGACCGATGCCCAGCGCAGGTCGCGCCCTTCGAGGGCGAGCGCTTGTTCCGCGCGCATGCGCGGGCTCACCTCGACGATCGCGGGCCGGGCGCCGCGCGCCGCGTCGGGTCGCTCGCGCTCGAGCGCACCGAGCAGATCGCGCATCAGGATCCCCCGCCCCGCGCCCGCCTCGACGAGATCCCAGGTCGGTGCCTTGCCCATCGCCACCCAGAGGTCCGCGACCCCGCGCGCGAGCGCCCGGCCGAACGCCGGGCCGAGGTCGGCGGAGGTCACGTAGTCGCCCTCGAAGCCAAGAGAAGCCCGCGTCGTGTAGTAGCCGTCCTCGGTGTCGAAGAGCGCGGTCTCCATGAAGTCGGCGAACGTCATCGGTCCGCGCGCGCGTATGCGGGCGACTATGCGTTCGGCGAGATTTCCCACGACCCGAGCGTAACCCGACGCAGACCGAGCTCTATTCGTCGGTGGAGATGACAACGTCGCCGTTGGTCACGTCCTCTGTCAAGGATTCGGTTGCCGGGTCCGGGCAGGTTCTGGTCGGCAGGTCCGTAAGGTACGTGTGCTGGCTTATCCGGTCCGGCACGCCGGGGTGTTCACCGTTGTCCTGAACGAACGTGTACCACCCGTGTTTCTCCGCCGCGTCAGACCAGTCCTCGAAGAAGAATCGCGTGACCTCGCCCCCGAGCGAGGCGCGGTTGCCGACGACCCGCAAGCACATCACCCGGCCCTCGATGACATACGGCGACGGGTAGCCCGGCGTGCTCCGTGAGAAGTAGTAGCCGGTCACGTCGCCG
>VBGU01000273.1 GCA_005881085.1 Chloroflexota bacterium
CTACACGTCGATCGGATTGCCGCTCATCGGCCGCGTGATCTCGCAGCAGTGGGCGAGCGTGGGCGCGTTCCTCAGAGGCAGCATCGAGCGCTTCGACCGCGAGCACCGACAAAGCGATGTCGAGCGGTACTGGAAGGACGCGGGACTGAGAGATCTCCGCCTCGAGCGGATGAGCTTCGGTGCCGGCCTTGTAATGACCGGAGTGAAGGATGGCGCCACCGAGGGCGGGCCGCTCCGCAAGGCCGGCGCGCCCGAAACCCTCTCTACGCGGCGGTCTCCCCAGCCCCCATGGGCCGGGGACCCCTCCGCCGCGCGGGGGCCCTCGGTCGCGCCGGCTTTCTACGCTTTAGAGGCTGGCGGATGGCGGGACTACTGGACCCTTCTCCATCCGCCGTACACGGTCTGGCATCTCTCGTATGTGCTCCTTGGCGCCGCGTTGGCTCCGATGCCGGATCCGCGCGTCGTCGCCGGCGCCGTTGTCGCTTTCTTTCTCGCGGTCGGTGTCGCATCCCACTCGTTCGATGAGCTTCAGGGAAGGCCTCTCGGCACTCGGATTCCGTCGAGCGTCCTCTTCGGACTGGGCTCGCTTGGATTGATCGGCGCCGTCGGACTCGGGATAGTCGCGGCGTTGATGCTCGGTCCCTGGTTTCTCGCGCTTGTCGTCCTCGGTGCCGCACTGGTCATCTCGTACGGCCGCGAGTTGCCGATCGTCCATTCGGATGTCGGATTCGCGCTCGCGTGGGGTGGATTCCCGGTCGTCGCGAGCGCCGCCGCGAATGGGGCACCGTTGCTCGCGACGGTAGCCGCGGCGATCGGGGCATCCCTTCTCTCGCTCGCGCAGCGACGCTTATCAACGCCGGTGCGGCGCATCCGGCGCAAGGCGCTGGAGGTGAACGGCTCAGTCCGTTACCGCGACGGCACGACCGAGCGGCTCGATCGAGCAGCTCTCATCGCGGCGCCGGAGGCGGGCCTCCGGCTCCTGTGGCTGGCGATGTTCGCGCTCTCGATCGGCGCGCTTGTCGCTCGGTGGTCGGGCTAGGCGCTAGCCCTTCGCCGCGGCAGCGTGCTCGGTATGCCCGGTCCGGCCGAAGACGGTCACCGTGTCGCGCATGTCGGTCCAGCTCGCCCACACGGATCCATCGGGCCCGATGGCGATGTTCGTGTAGTCGCCGATGAAGCGCGTGTTGGTCCCGTTGACCGCCGCGTTGCGGAACCAGCGCGCGTCAGAGGCGATCGACACGCCGGTGTCCAACCGGTTCGAGGTGAAGCTCGTCGCAGCGAGGTCGCTCGCCGTCGCCAGCGTGTATCCGTACACGCAGGTCTGACCCAGCGGCGCGGTCCGCGCTCGATCCACGTAACCGACCCGCAGCTTCCCGTCTCGCCCGGCCGCGGCCCAGGGGAAGATCTGGTCGGACGCACTGCTGGTCACGAGTGTCGGCGCGGACCAGGTCGCGCCGCCGTCGACCGACGTCGTCGTCATGATGTTCGTGCGCGCGGTCGCGCCGGGGTCCAGGTTCTCGGCGTAGACGTAATAGAGCTGGCCGGCGTTCGCCTTGGCTGTCGACATCGCGAGGTTGCCCGCGGCGAATATGCGAAATTGGCAGCCGGTGAGAGCGGAGTCGCCGACCCAGTTCGTCGGATAGTCGCCGGCGCCGTCGTGAATGAGCCCGACGATCGGCTGGGGGTCGCCCCAGGTGTCACCGCCGTCGGTCGAGCGCACGAGTAGCACCTGGTCGCGCAGGCTGGTTCCCTGCGCCTGGTGGTTCAGGAATGCCACGTAGATCGTCCCATCGGAGCCGACGATCGGTGACGAGAACCCCGCGTCATTCTGATCGCACCGCGTGCGGGGCCCGGTCGCACCCTGCCCTGAACAGAGCGGGCTCGCGCCGCTGATCTCGGCGCCGTAGGTCCACGTCAGGCCGCCATCTCGCGAACGGACGAAGAAGATCGGCGACTCGGTCTGTACGTCCTGCCGATACTGCTGCCGGGCCCAGGTGACGTAGACGCTCCCTCGGTACACGCTCGTTCCGCGATCGACCGCGATCCAGTCCTTGTCGTTGAACTGCACGTTCGATCCGCCGTTGCTGATGGTGCCGTTGCCTTTCGCCACGGTCACCGGGTCCGTCCAGTTAATGCCGCCGTCGTCGGATCGCTCGACGATCACGCTCACGTCACTGAACGCGCCGGCGACGCTGTCGTGCGACGCCACGTTCGACCAGTAGAGATGACCATCGGCGTCGAACGCGAGCGCGGGATCGGTCAGGAAGCGATAGCTCCCGTGCGGCGGGTGGACGTTCGTCCAGCTCTGGCCGCCATCCTTCGAGACATACGCTTCGGTGAATATCCGAAGCAGCGCGATCGCGTTCTTCTTATCGATGTTGTACAGGTAGGTGTGCGAGGCGGCGACGATATTGCGGGCGTTGGTCGGGTTCACTGCGATCGTCGTCTCGTTATGCGGACCGACGCTGTCGCAATCGAGGAGCGCGTTGCCAGCGAACGAGGGCGGCTGTCCAGTCTGCGTCGACACGCACGCAATTCCGGAGATCCCTCCGCCGCCGGGGCCGTTCGTCCCGCTCGTGCCGTCCTCGGTGAAGCTGATCAGTCCGTTGTCGAGGCGCTGCTTCGCGGAACCTGCGAGCGCGGTCGTCGCTCCGACGATCAAGAAGCCGATGACGATGGACGATGCAAGGACTCGTCGCATGATGTTCCCTCCCGCGCGACTGACGAGATAACGTACGCGCCCATAGGCCGTCGGGATAGACAAATTTCTAATCTTGCGTACGTCCGCATGCTCGCTTGACGCGCAGCGAGGCGTATCGTTCCGGCCGACCGTGATCCCGCTCGAGACCCTGCGCGCCGCGCCCAAAGTTCTACTTCACGACCACCTTGACGGCGGGCTCCGCCCCGCGACGGTCGTCGAGCTCGCTCGCGACCAGGGCTACGCGGGTCTCCCGACGACCGACGCAAACGAGCTCGGCAGGTGGTTCCATGCCAGTGCGGCGTCGGGCTCGCTCTCCCTGTACCTCCGCGGTTTCGCCCACACGATCGCAGTCATGCAGACGGAAGAAGCGATCGAGCGTGTCGCGTACGAGTGCGGCGAAGACCTCGCGCGCGACGGCATCGTGTACGCCGAGATCCGCTACGCGCCGGTTTTCCACACCGAAAACGGTCTCAACCTCGAGCACGTCGTGCAAAGCGTCGAGCGCGGGTTCGAGCGCGCGGAGCGCGAGCATCGCATCACGCTTCGCCAGATCATCTGCGCGATGCGCGACCGCACCGACTCCCTCGAGATGGCCGAGCTCGCCGTGGCGAATCGCCAGCGAGGCGTCGTCGGCTTCGACATCGCCGGCGAGGAGGCGGGCCACCCGCCGAAAGCCCACCTGGACGCGTTCCAGCTCTGCCGCCGCGAGAACTTCTCCATCACGATCCACGCGGGCGAAGCCTTCGGGCCGCCCTCGATCTGGCAGGCGGTGCAGTACTGCGGAGCGCACCGGATCGGTCACGGGGTGCGGCTTGTCGAGGACATGGCCATCAGCGAAGGCAAGGTCGTGAAGCTCGGCCCCCTCGCGGCGTACATCCGCTACAAGCGGATCCCGCTCGAGCTCTGTCCTTCATCGAACGTGGACACCGGGGCTGTACCGACGCTCGCGGAGCATCCGATACGCCACTTCATC
>VBGU01000003.1 GCA_005881085.1 Chloroflexota bacterium
TTGTCGCCGTCGAGCGCCTGCGCGTAGCACTGCTCGGCTTCCATCCAGAAGTCGCGCTCGAAGCGGGTCTGCAGCTCTTTCGCCTCGCCGCGGAGGCGATCGGCGCGCGTGTGGTCTCCGTCGATCTCGTAGAGGTCGGCGACGCCCATCTTCGCCGCGTACACGTAGGCCTGGACCTCGACGAGCGCGGCCGGGAGCTTCGACCACTTTCCATCAGGGTCGGAGAGCGACTGCGCCGAGTCCTTCCACCCCTGGCTGCGCATCTCGCCGGGGCGGTGCCCGTACTCGACGTACCCGTCCTTGTCCGGGTCGCCGTAGGTGTCGCACCACGTGAGCGCGCGCTCCGCCGCGGGAAGCAGATCGCGCCAGAGGGCGCGATCGGCGGTCCACTTCACGGCCTCGGCGAAGACGAGCGCGAAGAGCGGCGTCGCGTCGACCGAACCGTAGTAGGGGTGATGCGGCACCTCGCCCAACCGCGCGAGCTCGCCGCGGCGTAGCTCGTGGAAGATCTTGCCCGGCTCCTCCTCGGTGAAGTCGTCGACCTTGTGACCCTGGTAGCTCGCGAGAAGGCGGAGCGTCCCGCGCGCGATGTCGGGATTCCAACCGAGCGTCTGGTACGCCGAGATGAGGCCGTCGCGGCCGAATGGCACCGCGTACCACGGGATGCCTGCGGTTGGGTATGGACCGCTCGGGTGGAACTCGAGGAGGGCGCGCAAGTCGAGCGCGCTCCGCGTGATGAGGCCCTCGTCGAGCACCTCGGAGCTCGTCGTGTACCGCGAGCACGAGCGCAGGAATCGCCGGTAGCGCGCGTTGAGCGCGTCGATCGCGTCGTCGAAACGGTCCGGCGACGCTGCCGCCGCCGCGCCGTCCTCACGGGGTATCGCGGCTAGCTCGAGCTGGAGGAACTGCTGCGGTCCGAGGGTGCGCGCCACGCGGAAGACATTCCCATCGATCGCGTCCGGCGCGGGGCGCAGCGTGATCTCGGTCGTGCGCCGCACGCCATCCCGGCCGACCCGCTCGAAGACGAGGCCGCCTTCGCGGGGGCCGCGAGTCGACGCAAGCGGGGCGAGACTCAGATCGCGATAGGCGCGGACCGCGAACATGTCGCGGAACGCGGCTTCGAACTCGAGCTCGACGACAACGTCGACCGGATGCGGGTTCGCATTGAGCACTCCGATCCGCTCGCGGAGGCCGTCCGCCAGAAAGCGGGTGCGGCGGATCGAGAGGGTGTCGGCCGCATGCCGCGCCGTTCCGAGCACGGCGCCTTCGGAATGCATGAGCTGGAAGGTCGCGACGTAGTTCTGCTCGGTGTTGGCCGAGAGCAGGATCGGCCGCGATCGGTTCACCCGAAGCGCGTAACCCGAGAGGTACTGCGTGTCGTGGTAATAGAGGCCGAGCGGGCTCATCGCGCCGAGCGGTAGGCCCCCGTCATCCTCGGTGACGAGGACGAGCTGGTCCTCCTTTAGGGAGGCCGTCACTCTTGGGGGGCCGGGGGGGCGGAGCCCCCCCGATCGCCCCAGCGCTCCACGAGGTACGGCTTCGTCTGCTCGAATATCAGCGCCTGCTGCTCGACGACGCGCTCGGCGCCCGCCTGATCGAGGCCCTGCACCTCGCCGATCAACGCCGCGACCCTCCCAAAGTAAAGCGGAAGGAGCGTGCGCGCGAGCGTCTCGGTGTCGTCGCGCGTCTTGGCCGCCGCGACGATCTCGTACACGGCCTTCGCCCAGAAGCGGCTGCCGATCGCGCTCGCGTTGCCGGTCTCGGCGGCCTTTCGCGCGACGTCCCGCGTGTCCGCTGACAGGATCTCGTCCCATGCCTGGTCCTGTTCCGCGGCGCCCGCTTTGAACTTCTCGACGAGTACCCGAACGCTCGCGTTCACGGCCTCTGGCTCGACCGGTGAGATGTCGCCGATCACTGGAACGTCGTGCGACCCCGTGACCGTCCGCCAGATTTCGGCGTTCTTCCGAGCGAGCGTGAGCAGCGTTCCGACGACCTGGGTGAACATCGGTCCGAGATCGGCGCCGGGGTCCTTGGGATCGTGGATCTTCGCGCCGAGGAACGCCTGCGCGACGCGAACGCCTCGCGCGAGCGCGGTCGTCGTCATGAAGATGTCGATACCGAACTTCGCCACGTCGCTCTCCCACACGGGCTCGCCGAGAAAGATCTTCGCGAGGTCGGCGCTGAAGCCGAACTCGCCGCCGATCGGCTGACGCACGCGCGCGCCGTACAGCGCACGGGTGAGCGGGTACGCGATCGTGTTGGTGATCGTCCCGTCATGCTTGTGCCTCGCGTAGAGCGGGGTCACGTAGTCCGCCTCGCCGCGAACGACCGGGCCGATGAGGCGGGCGATCCACTCCGGCGTGATGCTGCGGAGGTCGCTGTCCACCACCGCGCAGGCCTTCGCATCGAGGAGCGTGACGGCCTCGAAGATCGCGCGGAAGGCCGAGCCTTTGCCGGACTTTCCCTGATAGCGTCCCGCGATGGTGGGCACGCCGTCCCCGGATGCGCGCACCCGGTCGGGCGTGCCGTCCTCGGATCCGCCGTCCGCGTTCACGATCACGGCGCGCATCTCGGGGAAGTTGCGGCGCAGCCCCTCGGACGCCGCCTCGGTCACGTGACCGATCGTCGCGGCGTTGCGAAAGCTCGGTATGCCGACGACGAGGTCCGCGCGCCGCTGCGTCCGCAGCGCCTCGCGCATGTCGTCGGCCAGCGCCGAAGGCAAAGACACGGCTTGACTACGATACGGAGACTTGATCGAGGCCGTCGACCAATTTGTCCTTCCCTTGATCGACTCGCTGTACGGTCGTTTCGGGTACCTCGGCGTGGTGATCGCCATGACCATCGAAAGCGCCGCGATCCCCATCCCGTCCGAGCTGATCCTCCCGTTCGCCGGTTGGAGCGTCTCGCGGGGCGTGATCGAGCCCCTGACCGGCGGACCCTGGACCTATTGGGGCGCGGTCCTCGCCGGCGTGATCGGAAACACGGCTGGCTCCCTCGTCAGCTATGCCGTCGGGGCGTTCGGCGGTCGCCCCCTCCTCGAGCGCTACGGGCGTTACCTGCTGATCAGCTCTGGCGACCTCGAAACGGCGGACCGCTGGTTCGCCCGCTGGGGGGACTTGACGGTGCTCTTCTCGCGGATGCTCCCGATCGTGCGCACGTTCATCTCAGTGCCGGCGGGCATCGCGCACATGCCGCTCTGGCGCTTTCTCGTCTTCTCCATCGTCGGCGCGGTGCCGTGGGTGATGCTGCTCGTCTGGGCCGGGATGGTCCTAGGCGATAACTGGCAGGACCTAAAACATCAGCTGCGAGGCCTCGACTACATCGTCGCCGGCCTCATCGTCGTCGGCGTCGCTCTTTTCGTCTGGCGTCACCTGCGTTCGCGTTGAACGATCTCCTCTCCGCTCTCGGCAACTTCGACACCCAGCTCTACCTCGCCATCGCCGAGCAGCGCAACTTTGTCACTTCGGTCATTGCCGTCGCCCTCACCTATCTGAACTGGGACGGCTTCTTTTGGTGGATCCTCGCGTTCCTTCTCCTTCGCTCGCGCGGGCTGAACCGCCGCGGCATCGCCGCGACGGCGACCGTCGTGTTGGCGATGGTCGATGCCTGGGCGATCGACGAGCTGATCAAGCTCGTCGTCCGACGGCCGCGCCCATTCGAGGCGCTCGCGAATGCCCCCGGCGCGTTGCCCGCGCCGGAGACCGTCATCGCGCATCCCTCGTCGTACTCGTTCCCATCAGGCGACGCCGCCCTCGCGATGGGCGCGGCTGTCGCGTTCGCGTACGTCACCCCGAAGTACCGCGTGCCGATCCTGTTGCTCGGCATCTCGGCGGCCCTGGCGCGGGTCGTCGTCGGCGTGCATTACCCCTTCGACGTGCTCGGCGGCATGATCGTCGGCATCGTCTCCGGCCTTCTCGCGCCGCAGGCTGTTGCCCTTGTGCGGCGGCGCCTCCGGTGGCGCGCGTTCGTGATCCCGCACACGCATTGGGATCGCGAGTGGTACGAACGCTTCGAGGGCTACCGCGCACGGCTCGTCCCGATGGTCTCGCGCCTCCTCGACCTTCTCGAGCGCGATCCCGGCTTCCGCTCGTTCACCTTCGACGGTCAGACGATCGCCATCCAGGATTATCTCGAGAAGCGACCCGCCGACGTGCCCCGTGTCTCGGCGCTCGTACGATCCGATCGCCTCCTCATCGGCCCGTGGCATGTCCTGGCGGATCTTCTCCTGGTCTCGGGCGAGTCGATCGTTCGCAACCTTCAGGAGGGGCTGCGGAGCGCAGGCGAACTCGGGCGCGCCGCCCGCGTCGCGTATGTCGCCGACCCGTTCGGCCATCCCGCGCAGCTGCCGCAGATCCTCCGCGCGTTCGGATACGACACCTATGTCTTCGCGCGCGGTATGGGCGACGAAGGCGAATCCGTGGGCAGCGAGTTCTGGTGGGTGTCGCCGTCGGGAGACCGGGTGCGGGCCGCACATCTCGTCGATCACTACTCGAACGCCCTGCCGCTCGTCGGTCCCGCGGACGAAGATCCCGCCGCGTTGCGCCGCCGCGTGCGCGCGAAGACCGCGCGCATCCTCGATCGGCTCACGCCGTACGCGAACGGCGACGCGATCCTTCTGATGGTCGGCGACGACCACGTCGAGGCGTACGCGCGCCTGCCGGAGGCGGTACGCGAGATGCGACAGGTGTTCCCCAACGTCGACGCGCGGATCGCGAGCCTCGAGGAGTTCGCCGCGGAGATGCCTGCGCTTCAGCATGAGGTGAGCGGCGAGATCGCGAGCGGCCGCTACCGCCCGATCCTCCGCGGCGTGAACTCGACGCGGGTGTGGATCAAGCAGGAGAACGTCGCGTGCGAGCGTCTGCTTATCGAACGGTGCGAGCCGCTCGACGCGCTCACCGGCGGCACGGCGCGAGACGAGCTCCGCGACCTCTGGCGAATGCTTCTCCAGAACCACCCGCACGACTCGATCTGCGGCTGCTCCATCGACGCGGTCCACGACGTGGACATGGCGCCGCGGTTCGCCTACGTGCGTGAGCACGGCGAGGCGCTCGCGAGCCGGCTGCTCGAGCGCCTCGCCGGTCGAGGCAGCTTCCCGATGCTCTGGAATCCGCTTCCGTGGGCTCGCGACGCGGTCGTGGCGATCGACGGACGTCCCACCCGCGTGCGCGCCGGCGGGCTGGGGCTATCGCCGGCGGTCGCGGCGGAGGGCGACTCGCGGGTCAAGGCCGACGGGGAGGCCGCGATCGAGAACGGCCCTCTGCGCGTGGAGGTCGACGCCGACGGAAGCTTCATTGTCGTTGACAGGGCGACCGGAGAACGGGGTGGCCGCCAGAACCGCCTCATCTCCGAGGGCGACCGCGGCGACGAGTACACGTATTCCTACGCCGGGCCCACCGTTGGATCCGAAGGCCTCTCCGGTACGCGCGCGACGTCCGTCACCGGCGACCGCGCGACCGCGACGGTCGAGCTCGTGCTGCGCCTCCCGGCGCGGCTCCGCGACGATCGCCTTGCACGCTCGCCCGAGCTCGTGGATTGCCTGATCCACATGGAGATTTCGCTCGACGCGGGCGAGCGGCGGGTCGACGTCACCCTTCAGGTCGACAACCGCGCGAGCGACCACCGCCTGCGCGTCCTGTGCGAGACCGGCACCCGGGCGCTCACGCACCAGACCGGCGCGGCGTTCGCGCTGCTCGAGCGGTCGAACCGCTTCGAGGTGCGCAAGCGCTGGATCGAGCCGCCGACGTCGGAGGCCTGCCTCCATGACTTCGTCGCCGTGAAGGGCGCGACGAAGGGTCTGGCTGTTGGGGTCGACGGCCTGCGCGAGTACTCGGTCCTGCACGACGGCGGCACCATCGCGATCACTTTGCTGCGCGCCGTAGGTTCCCTCTCGCGGGGCGATCTTCCCGAACGCAAAGGGCACGCCGGCCCGGAGCTCGCGACACCGTCGGCGCAATGCATCGGTTCACGCGCGTACCGCTACGCGGTGGTCCCACTCGGTGAGGAGATCGGCGTCACCGGCGCTGCCCGCTCCGTCCGCGAGTGGTTGTCGCCGCCGCTCGTGATCTCGGGCGATGGCCATTCCCGTACCTTCGTCTACTTCGTCGATCCCGCCACGCCGCTCGTCTTGACCGCGCTGCGCGCCGGGCCCGATGGATCCCTCGTCGTGCGGCTCGCGAACCCACACCGTGAGGAGGCGATCGGCGAGCTCCTCTTCGACAGAGCGATCCGCGCATCGCGCTCGGTCGACCTGCGCGAAGGGGATCTCGGCCTCGGCAACACCGGGCTCGACGTGATCCGCACCGCGGCTCCGCTCGACGTCGATGGAGACCTCGCCCGTGTGCGGCTGCAGCCGTTCGAGATCGGTACCTGGCTCGTGCAGCTCTCTTAGAGACCGTGCGCACGAATATGCGACAGGTCTCGCACGAATGTGCGACGTCTTCGCACGAATTGAGGACAGACACGGCGCCGTTCGCCGTCTAGGGTTTCGTTCGTGCCAAAGGTCATCGCGAGTTTTCTCTGCGCATTCGGTCTCATGGCCGCGCTCGCCGTCTCCGCGAGCGCTGAGGGAGGGCCTCCGTATCGGCGGACCACGCCGCGGGGATCATTTGGTGCGGACGGGCCGGAGCTCGTCGTAGGTGTTCCCGGTGGTCGCGCGTGGGGTATCGAGAGCGCGCTCATCCCCGTGCCCGACCAGCACGCTGGATTCCGCGCGACGGTCGAGGTCTCCGACCCGAAGGTCCGCGAAGCGTTCATCCGAGTCGCCTGGTACGACCGCGCGACCGGAAGACCGCGGCAGTTCGCTCTCAGCGACGCGCGATTCGTGAGAGCCGGCGAGACTGCGACGCTCGAGGTCGCGCTCGATCCGCCGGCCGGCGCGGTCGCCTATCGGGTCCGCGTGCTGGCCCGTTTGCGCACGCCGGACGCGCTCTCAGCCGCCGACGCGGTAACGGTCACGCTGTCGGCGCCGTATGTGCGGCCCGCGCGCGTTCCGCCCACTCGGCTGCTGCCATGAGGGCCGCGGCAGGCCGGGACGCCCAGCGCCTGACAGGCGATGTGCCCGCCGGGCCGGGCTGGGACATACTTGCGGCAAGATGGCTACCGTCACCTACGACCACGTCACCAAGCGGTTCGGCGACTTCATTGCGGTGAACGACCTCAACCTGGCGGTCCGCGATTCCGAGTTTCTCGTCCTGGTTGGACCCTCGGGCTGCGGCAAGACGACGGCGCTCCGAATGCTCGCGGGCCTCGAGGAGCAAACGACCGGCGACATCCGCATCGGCGAGCGCGTGGTGAACGATGTTCCGCCGAAGGACCGCGACATCGCGATGGTCTTCCAGAACTACGCGCTCTACCCGCACATGAGCGTGTACGACAACATCGCGTTCGGTCTGAAGCTCCGGGGTATGCCCAAGCCGGAGATCGAGCGGCGCGTGAACGAGACCGCCAAGATGCTCGGCATCGGCCAGCTGCTCAAGCGCAAGCCGAAAGAGCTCTCCGGCGGGCAGCGGCAACGCGTCGCCGTCGGCCGAGCGATCGCGCGTGAGCCCTCCGTCTTCCTGATGGACGAGCCGCTCTCGAACCTCGACGCGAAGCTGCGCATCCAGACGCGTGCGATGCTCCAGCAGCTCCATCATCGGATCCGCCGCACCACGATCTACGTCACCCACGACCAGGTCGAAGCGATGACGATGGGCGATCGGATCGCGGTCATGAACGAGGGCAAGCTGCAGCAGCTGGACACGCCGGAAACGCTGCACGAGCGCCCGGCGAACCTATTCGTGGCGGGGTTCATCGGCTCGCCTTCGATGAACTTCTTCCCTGCGAAAGTGACCGGATCGAACGGCCAGGTCGTCGCCGATGCGGGCTTCTTCAAGGCGCCGCTCAGCGGCAAGGCGGCCGAGGCGGTCGGTCGTGACGTGATCCTTGGCATCCGACCGGAAGACATCAACGACATGGCGACCGAGCGGCAGGACGGACAGCTCCCCATCGACGCGAAAGTCGAGGTCGTCGAGTTTCTGGGCAACGAGCTCCAGCTGCTGCTCACGGCCGACACGACGAACTTCATCGCCCGCGTCGGGACGCACACCCAGACCAAGCCGGGCCAAACCCTGCGCGTGGGGCTGAATCTCAAGAAGCTCCACGTCTTCGATAAGCAGACCGAGGCAGCGTTGCGGTGACCCTTCGGGGTTCCACGAGCGACTTCCCGCTCGAATCGGTCATAGGGCTCCTCGCGGGCACATCGAAGACTGGGGAGCTACAGGTACGTGGTGACTCGAAGGTCGGAGCGCTCGGCTTTGCGAGCGGTCGACTCGTCGCCGCGGTCATCGAAGGCGAGGGGGGCGAGAACGCTCTCGGCGCCATCTTCGCGATTTCCCAAGCCGAATTCGAGTTCACGCCCTGGGAGTCGGCGCCCGAGGCGAACCTGGAGGGCGGGGATCTCGTCTCGCTCCTGAAGCGTGCCGCCGAGGCGCGTGATCGCATCACGAACATCCGCAGCTCGATTCCCGACGATCGCATGCGCTTCCGGCTCTCCGAGAAGGCCGCGGACCAGGGCGCCGTCACGTTCACGCCAGATCGCTGGCGCGCGCTCCTTGCCGTCAACGGCGAACGCGACGTCGCGGCGGTCGCGGAGCAGCTGCGCCTTGGAAAGATGCAGACCCTGACCCTTCTTTCCGGCCTCGTGAAGGAGGGCGTGATCGAGGCGTTGCCGCCGGCGGAGAACAGGTCGGCCGTCGCGCAGCCCGGGTTCTCGGCGCCCGAGCCAAGCGCGCCATCCGAGCCGGAGCCGGCCCCGCCGACGCACGAATGGTCGGCGCCACCGGTCGCCGAGGAAACCCAAGCACCAACGCACGACTGGTCCAGCAGCAGATCCGCGCCGGCGTGGCAAGAATCCGAGCCGGCCAAAGAAGAGCGTGCCCAGCCCGCGCAGGATCGGTCCACGAGCGCGCCCGATTGGACCGCGAAAGAGCCGGAGGCACCCGCGCCTAGAGAATCCGCCGCGCCGGCGCCCGCGGTGCGTGAGGATCTGCAGGCCGAGATCGCGCAGCGCATGGGCGGGTTTGGTCCCGCGCCCGAGTCGGCCCCGGGCGTCGAGGTGCCGCCGGCCGTCGACAATCGGCTGTCCTCGCTCTCGGGCCTCTTCGCGCCGGGTCCCGCCGCGAACGCGCCTGCGCCGCAGGCTCCGCAGACGCCGCAAACCAAACCGAAGGAAAGCGATTGGTGGCGCGCGCCCGGTGGTGGCGTGCCCGCCCAAGCGGCAACCGCCCCAGGTGCGCCCGCTCCGAGTGCGCCCGCTCCAGGTGCGCCCGCGGAATCGTGGATGACGGCGCCGCCAGCGTCGAAAGAAGCCCCAGCGAACACGTGGGCGCCGACCGCGAAACCCAAAGAACCGCCCGCGAACGCCAATCCGTGGGGAGCACCCGCGCCGCAGCAGGAGTCGTCCGCGAAGGACGCGGCTGCCGCGCGCACCGACGAGTGGGCGCCGCCGCTGCGACCGCCCGCCGCATCCGACGCGACGGCGGAAAAGGACAAGAAGAAGAGCGGCGGGGGATTTCTGGGTCGGTTCCGCCGCGAGGAGCCGCCGACGCCGATCGCGCACATCGCGCCCGCATCGGCGGCCGCGACCAAGACGGGGAAGCTCGCGTCGCTGTCGAACGCGCTGCTCATGGAATACAACAGCGGCGGCTACGGCAAAGGGAAGATCGAGACGCGGCTTGCGAATCTCTTGATGCGCGTCGACGAGCAGGCCGACCCGATCGATCGCCCATTGCCGGTCGTCGACGACCTCATCGACGCGGCCGCACTCGAGCGCGAAGGGTTCGACGAGCAACAGGCCGTGCCATACCTCGCGACGCTGGTGCGACAGATCTACGACGATGCGGAGCGCGCCTTCGGCAAGGACAAAGCGAAGAAGGGTTACAAAGCGGCGCAGCAGCAGGTGTTCGGCGGTGACGCCAACGCGCTGCTGTCGCCGGAGCTCGCCGGCAAGCTCCCGAAGGTCTGAGCCTCTACCTCGGCATCGATCTCGGCGCCTCGAACATCCGCAGCGTCATCGCGCGTGACGAGCAGCCGGTCCCGCGCATCATCTCGCGCGACGAGCGCCCGACTCCGCGGACGGGAGCCGCCGACGTCATCGCCGCGATCGCCGAGAGCGCGAAGGCATCGCTCGGGATGATGGGCACGTCTCCTCGGGATCTGGCAGGTGCCGCGTGCTCGGCGCCCGGGCCCCTCGATCACGTGCGCGGCATCGTCCACGACGCGCCCAACATCAACGGGTTCGCCAACGTCCAGCTCGCTGCGGGTCTCGCGAGGGCTCTCGGGATCGACGCAGTCTTTGTCGATCGAGATACGGTCATGGCGGCGATCGGCGAGGGCGTCGCCGGTGCGGCCAAGGGCGTCCGCGATTACGTCTACGTCACGATCTCGACCGGCATCGGCGGAGGGCTCGTCATCGGCGGACGGCTGCTCCGCGGGGTGACGAATATCGCGGGCGAGATCGGACATCTCCCGGTCGCGCTCGAAGGCCCGCGGTGCGGATGCGGGAGCTACGGCTGCGTCGAGTCGCTGGCCGCTGGGCGATTCCTTGCCGAGGCCTACGGTGTCGACGACGCCGCGCGGGTTTTCGCTGCTGCCGCTGCGGGGGAGCCCAAGGCCGTCGCGATCATCGCGCGCGCCGAAGCGGCGCTGGGCAACCTCGCGATCATCCTGGTGAACGGCCTGAACCCGTCGCTCATCGTCATCGGCGGCTCCGTCGCCGAGCACGAACCGGCGCATACGATCGAGCCGATGCGCCGGGCGATCGCGACGCGCGCCTTCCGCGTCGCCGCGGATGCGGTGCGCCTGGTCCCCCCCGGCCTCGGCCGCGACGTCGGCATGCTGGGTGCGGTGATCAGCGTGCGCGAACGGCTCGCGGGCCGGGCGGAATGGTTCCTCTAGTCTTCTAGCACGGACGCGCTCGATCTCGGGCCCCTACCCGTCAGGGGCCTACCCCTGGGGAGGCGCACATGAAAGCTCGTGTCGCGATCAATGGGTTCGGTCGCATCGGCCGCCAGTTCTTAAAAGCCTCGCTCGAGCGGCACCCTGAGGTCGAGATCGTCGCATTGAACGACCTCGCCGACCCGAAGATGAACGCGCATCTCTTCAAACACGATTCGAACTACGGCAAGTACCAGGGCGACGTCTCGGCGACCGCGGACTCGCTCGTCGTCGACGGACGCAAGATCAAAGTGCTCCAGGAACGCGATCCGGCGAAGCTGCCGTGGAAGGATCTCGAAGTCGACATCGTCGTGGAGTCGACCGGCTTCTTCACCGACGCGACGAAGGCGAAGGCGCACATCGACGCGGGGGCGAAGTACGTGATCATCTCCGCGCCCGCCAAGAACGAGGACAAGACGATCGTCCTCGGGGTGAACGAGAAGGAGTTCGACCCGGAGAAGCACCACATCATCTCGAACGCGTCCTGCACGACGAACGGCCTCGCTCCGGTAGCGAAGGTCCTGAACGACGAGTTCGGGATCGAGAAGGGATTCCTCACGACGATCCATTCGAAGACGCTGAGCCAGCGTTTGCTCGACACCGTCGCGAACGATCCACGTGATGCGAGGGCCGCGTCGGAGAACATCGTTCCCGCGGAGACGGGTGCGGCACGTGCCGTCGCCCTCGTCATCCCCGAGCTGAAGGGACGCTTCACGGGCATGGCTTTCCGCGTCCCGACCCCGACCGTTTCCGTCGTCGACTTCACGGCGACCCTCAAGCGCGAGGTCACCAAGGAAGAGGTCAACGCCGCATTCAAGCGCGCATCTGAGGGATCGCTCAAGGGGATCATGGATTACACCGAGGAGCCGCTCGTCTCGAGCGATCTCAAAGGCGACGCGCACTCGACGATCGTGAGCGCGATGGACACGATCGTCCTCGGCAACATGGTCAAGATCATTTCCTGGTACGACAACGAATGGGGCTACGCGTGCCGCCTCGCCGACATCACCGAGTTCGTCGCCTCCAAGATGCGCGTGCCGGTCGCCGCTGGCCGCTAGCACGGTCGCGCTCTTTCACAAGCGGACCATCCGCGACGCCGACGTCCGCGGAAAGCGCGTACTCGTCCGCGTCGACTTCAACGTGCCGCTCGACGACGGCAAGGTCGCTGACGACACGCGCATTCGCGCGGCGCTTCCCACTCTCAGCGCCCTTATCGAAGGCGGCGCGTCGCTCGGGCTGGTCTCTCACCTGGGGCGTCCCAAAGGAACCGACGCCAAGCTCTCGCTCGGGCCGGTCGCGAAGCGGCTCGCGGAGATCACCAAACACGAGGTCCCGCTTCTCGACGACTCGGTGGGTCCGGGCGTCGAGAAGGCCGTCCGCGCGATGGAGCCTGGCGACGTCGTGATGCTCGAGAATGTCCGCTTCCATCCGGAGGAGGAACGCAACGATCCGGGGTTCGCGAAGCAGCTCGCGGCCGGCTTCGACCTCTACGTGAACGATGCGTTCGGA
>VBGU01000272.1 GCA_005881085.1 Chloroflexota bacterium
AGCCACGGCCAAAGACTCCCGGCGACTGTCTCCACCTTCCGATGCCCTCCCACTTCCCACCGATAGCTCGGAAGTCGGGCCCATGGATTCCGCGGCGGGTGCGGACCAGTGATCGATCCAGTACCAACCGCGAGCTGAAAGCGCAGCAGCGAGTCCGGGACGCCGCGACCACTCGATTGCGGGATCTCCAGCGATGGCTGGCGGTAGGTAGGTCCCTGCCGGCTCCTGCCTCCGACACCCGCGGTCCCTTCGCCGTCGAAGAATCCCGCCGCCCAGGCGCGTTCGATGTCCTCAGGATGGGATCGCGGCGCGGCTAGGTCGAGAGGGCACACCCGTCCGACCAAACGCGAAGCATGCATGTACTGCTCTCGTTTCTCATGCCCGAGAAATGGCCAGAGCTTCGCCGCGATGGTCTCGATGATTTCGATCTGAGTTGTCTTCCAGTAGAAGAGGTATTCCCGGTAAGGACCGGTGATGTTCCCGAGACCATTGACTGCCGATCTGAATCCGAGAAGGACAGGAGGCGGCTTTCCCGGATCCCCGCCTTGGCTGACCGCCATCTGCCGGCGATACGTTTTTCGTCGGCGAGGCAGGTAAGCGGAGCATGATCCTTCGCCTTCGTAGAGTCCCGCAGCCCATGCGATGAGAGGTGGATCGCGGCCAAGGCTGTCCATCCGAACAGATATCGGCATCGCGTTGCGCGGAAAAAAATGCGGGGAGGGAGGGATTCGAACCCTCGAGGCCCCTTACGAGACCTGGAGCGTTAGCACCGCTCTGCACTCGACCACTATGCGACCTCCCCGGAGGTCACCAACGCCGAAAGTCGAGTCTAGCCGTGCTCGCCCAGTCAGGCGAGAGGCGACCCCGTTCTTCCTCTGCGGACCGCGACGACGTGCGCGATCGCCGCGAGCGCGATCTCCTCCGGCGTCTGCGCTCCGAGGTCGAGACCGACCGGCGTGTGCACGCGCGCGAGAGATCGATCGGAGACACCGGCCGCGCGCAGCTCGTCCAGCAGACCGCCGGTGTGCCGACGGCTGCCCATCATCCCGAGGTAGGGCGCCTCCGACAGCAGCAGCATCCGCAGCGCTTCCTGCGAAAACTCGCGGTCGTGCCCGGCGATCACGACATAGCTCTCTGGACCGAGGTGCAGCTTGGTGAGCTCTTTGGCGTTCCGCACGACGATGCGCTCGTCCGGCTCCGGCGCGTCGGATGGACCGAGCGAGACGGCGCGGATCGTGAAACCAAGGACCTTGCCGATCGCTGCGAGCGCGCGCGCAACGGGACCGGTGCCGATCACGATGAGCTCGGGCCGCACAGTCGATCCAGGGACCGTTTCCCCAGGTGTGAACGGACGGACCTCCACGCGGATGCGCGACGCATCGTCCCACTCGTACGTCCGCTCGAGGCGGACGCGCTCGCGGAGCGCGCGCATCGCGTCGTGCTCGCCGGACTCGTCGAACCCGTCGCACCCCAAGCTCCCGAACCGCTCGCCGCTCTCGAGAACGCCGAGCGACGGCGGACTTCCCTCGAGCGCCGTGACGGTCACGAGGACCGCACGCTCGCCGCGCTCGAGCGCTTCGCGGACCGCCGCTCGTGGCTCCACGTGTTGAGCATAGAAAGAGGCCCTGCCAGCGCGGCAGGGCCTCTTCTTTAGGTGCCGGACCGAACGCTACTCGCGGTACCCACCCACGCCGAATAGGCCGGCGTAGACGTTTTGCGCGAAGTAGAGGAGGAAAGCGATCGCGACGCCCCACATGAGCGGATGCACCTCGTTCACCTTACCGCGTGCGAGCTTGATGAAGACGTACGTGACGAAGCCCGCGCCGATGCCGTTCGTGATCGAGTAGGTGAACGGCATGATCACGATCGTGAGCAGGGCGGGGAGACCCAACTCGAGATCGGTGAAATCGATCTTCGACGCGATGCCTGCCATAAGGAATCCGACGATGACCAGAGCGGGCGCGGTCGCCTCGGGTGGAATCACCGCCACCACCGGGGCGATGAACATTGCCGCGAGGAACAGGATGCCCGTAACGACGCTCGCGAGGCCCGTCCGCGCACCGGACGAGACGCCCGCGGCCGACTCGATGTAGGTCGTGTTGCTCGACGCGCCCATAAGGCCGCCGAACGCCGCACCGATCGAGTCGACGATAAGGATCTTGCGGATGCCAGGCAGCCGCCCCTTGTTATCGAGCCACCCGGCTTGCCCGCCGATGCCGATGACGGTGCCCATCGTGTCGAAGAAGTCCGAGAGCATGATCGTGAAGACCGCGAGGAGTGTCGCGAGGACGCCGATGGTCGCGAACGCGCTGAAGTTCAGTCCGCTGAACGCATTGGCGAGGTTCGGCATTTCGAACCACGACGCAGGAAGCACCGCCGTGCCGGGAGCGGTCGACGGAACGTACGTCGAGACGACCGCGTGAAGGAGACCCGCGACGATGGTCGTGCCGATGATGCCCAGCAGAAGGGCCGCACGCACGCCACGAGCGAAGAGGGCGAGCGTGATGATCAGGCCGATGACGAACGTGAGGATCGGACCCGTGTTGAGTGGCGACAATGTGACGACGGTGCCCGTGCCGCGAGTCACGAAGCCCGCGTTCACGAGGCCGATCAAGAGGATGAACAGGCCGATGCCGACGCCGATCGCCTGCTTCAGAGGCATCGGGATCGCATTCAGGATCGCCTCGCGCAAGCCGGTCAGGACGAGCGCCGTGATGACGATTCCTTCCATGAGGATGATGCCCATGGCGGCCTGCCACGGCAGCGGCGGCGTACCGAGCACCAGCTGGTACGCGACTACCGCGTTGAGTCCAAGGCCCGCGGCCATCGCGAACGGCCTGTTCGCGTAGAGGCCCATCGCGATCGTGAGGACGCCGGCACAGAGCGCGGTCATCGCGACCGTCGGCGCGAAACCGGGTCCGAGGCTCTTGCCCTGCAGAGCCGTGTTGCCGACGTAGTTCAGGATGATCGGGTTCAGCGCGATGATGTAGGCCATCACGAAGAACGTCGTGATGCCGCCGATGACCTCGGTGCTTACCGTGGTCGAGTTCTCGCGAAGCTTGAAAAACCGCTCGAGGATCGCCATCGCTTCTGGCGTGTTGGCCCTTCGGGCCGCCCGTGCCGCCATGCAGTCCCTCCTCCGCCACGCTCACACCGACGTGCGAAGGTCCGGGTCGCGATTTCTGGAAGCGCGCGTCCTCCCCCGGGCCGCGGGGAGCATACGCGTGTCGCGTGCGGGGGGCTAGGTAGCCTTCCCGCGCGCCGCGGCGAACGCCAAGACCGAGCCTTCGAGAGGTTGCATGAGCCCGATCATGTTGCCCTCGCTATCTTTGAACCACGCGGCCTTGAGATCGCCGGCGTCGAAGACCCCGTCCACCGTCTTCAGCGTCGGGTAGTCGTACTCCTCGAACACGACGCCCTTCGACGTGAGCTCGCGCAGGGCGCCGGCGATGTCATCCACGGCGAAGGCCATCTGAGTGTGGCCGCCCGGCTTCGAACCCATCTTCGAGATGACGAACCGGGTGCCTTCGCCGCACTCGTAGTAGTCCCCGTCAGGCTCGGTTGGCGTGAGCCCGAGCTTCTCGGCGTAGAACCTGCGCGCCCGCGCGGGATCCGTCACAGGGAGCGTCGTGAACACGCGGCAATCCTTCAACATCGGGCTGCCTCCATTGGTGACCGGTCGCTGGTCGACCGGCAGGCGGAGCCTACCCCGCTGCGTGGGGCTGCACGCAGACCCGCGAGCCGTATCGGGCTGGGGCGGCATGTTGTTTGCGGTCTTTGGACCGCATGCGGATCGGCGCTACATGCCTCGTGTTGCTGATCCTTATCGGCCTGGTCCTTCTGGCCGCACCCGTGCAGGCCGCGGTTCCAGGCTTCGATTCGGCGTACGCGGGCGAGTCAGCGTTCCTCACGATCGGCCCTGGGACGAGCGGACAGTTCCAGGTCTTCTTCACAAATACGGGAAGCACGACCTGGCGAAAGGGGACGACGAGCCAGGTGAATCTCACCGTTTGCCTGGACGACAAGACGACCTGCAATGTCGACTCGCCGCTCGCCGGCTGGAACGACGGCAGCTGGCTCTCGAACCGCGCCTACAGCACGCACATCCAGGCAGAGGTCGCCCCCGGCCAACTGGCGACGTTCGTCTACAGCTTCAAGGTCCCGCTCACAGTGACGTCGGGTATCTACCGCTTCCACGGCGACTTGGCTCAAGCGACCACAGGTGTCCAGATCCACCCGGAGGGTTATTACCAAGAGGCCACTTGCGCCTGCCCCTAACAAAGCGCCGAGCCCCGCGGCCTCCACTGTCGCTTATCACGTCGTCACGCGATGAGCTCGAACGGCTCCTTGCGTAGCCCGTCCTCGGCTACGTCTTGTCGCCCCCGCGTAGTTCGAACTGCCACCGCGTCGCTCCCCATGGCTTGGCCGTGGCCACGCCGAACGCCGTGGTCGGCCTGACTACGTAGAGATTCCACGGCGGCGGTCCGGCGCTCGGCGCGCTGTATTTGGCACTGAGGGCCTCGCCACTGACGCTCGCGGGCCAGCCCTGGGCCGCGTACCGCTGGGCGAGACGCAGGAGCGTCGGCCGATCGGTGATGCGGACCGCGCTGCCCTCGACGACAAGGTCGATGCCGGTGAGCGAGACCGAGAAGACGCAGTCGGGTTTCGCGGCAAGGTTCCGACCCTTACGTGTCCGGGTACTGCTCGTGAAGTAGATCTTGCCGTCGACCCAGAGCGCGCCGACGGCAGCCACGTGCGGTCGGCCGTCGGGGTTCGTCGTCGCCAGCCAGTACGACGCTGCGGTTCCCGCCTCGAGCTGCTTGAGGGCGCGCGACCACAGGAGCGGCGCGGAACCGTAGATGTCGAGATTTTTCTCGGTCGGTCCCTTTCCCGTCGGCG